>NZ_JBFBCG010000087.1:0-26746 GCF_040683105.1 Streptomyces sp. NPDC051020
GGGGCCCCCTCCGCGTCGCCTCCCTCCTCCGCCTTGCCAGGCTTGCCCCTCGCCCCGCTCCTTCCTCCACCCCACCCATGTGCGCGGCCTCTTAGTCCGACCGGCACAAGGGGGGCGGCCGGTCACAGCGGCGTGACCCGCGCTCACGGACCGAACTGCGAGGGCGCGGCGGCTGCTTCGGCGAGGACCGGGCCCAGGTTCTCGTTGCGCATCCGCCGGTCCACGTACAGCAGCCCGAGCACCAGCTGCGGGAACGTCGCCGAGACGAGCTGGCCGACCAGCTGGCCCAGCAGCATGGCCACCAGGTAGCCGCTCACGGCGACGATGACGGCCGCGACGCTCGGGTCCGAGTCCAGGCTCGCTGTGCTGAGCATGCCCGGGAACAGGCCGAGGAACGAGAACGGCATCTGGATGATGTAGCTCGCCACCGCCGCCATGATCAGCGCCAGCAGCGAGATGCCGAAGATCCGCCACCAGTCGCCGCGCACCAGCTGCGAGGAGCGGCGCAGCGCCGCGACCGGGCTCTGTTCCTCGAAGACGACGGCGGAGGGGGCCAGGGAGAACTTCACCCAGAGCCAGGCCGCCAGCGGGAACGTCGCCAGGGCGCCGAGGAAGCTGAACGGGATCAGCGTCGCGGCGCCGGACCCGGAATCCAGGGTGACGGCCGCGACGACGGCGGACACCATGGTGACAATCATGAAGACCAGTGGGATCAATGTGATCAGTCCGGTCAGGATCACCGTGCCGATGACCGCCGGTACGCGCGCCCAGGCCCGGCGCCAGATGATGCCGAACGTGGTCCGCCGCCCCAGGACCGCGTCCTGCAGGACCGCCGGTACGGTCGCGTACATCATGGCGGTGCCGATCATGAGCGACAGAAGCGCGACCAGCCAGACGGCGCCGAAGGCGATCACCAGCGGGGCGATGTCCTCCGTGGGTGCGCTCTCCTCGGCGGAGAGCTCGACGACCCGGTGCAGATGGTCGCTGACCGCGGAGTACGCGATCGCGACCGCCGCGCCGACCACGACGACGGCCCCGCCGTACACGGCCGCACCGATGCCGAAGAGCTGCTTCCAGTAGCGGCCCATCGTGGAGAACGCGCCGCTGAGGATGTCCCCGAGGTTCAGCGGCGCGAGCGGTATCACCCCGGGCTTCGGTGGCGGCATCCAGCCACCCCATCCCGGCGGTCCGGGGGGTCCTCCGTACGGCGCTCCTCCGTACGGCGGTCCCCCGGGACCGCCGCCCCACCCTGCGTCCTGCGTCACTGCTGCTCCGTCGTGTCGGGGTCCATGTGCTGGCCGGGACACGGTAGCGCTCCTGGTGGAGCAGTGGATCCCTTCTGCGCACCGGGTTATGTGTACGAACGTACGCAACGATGCGTACACTCGTACACATGGGATACGGACTGCTTGCCGCGGCCATTGCGGCGGAGGTGGCCGGGACGACGGCCATGAAGTACAGCGAGGGTTTCACCCGGCTCTGGCCCTCGCTCATCACCGTCGTCGGCTATCTGCTCGCCTTCTCGCTGCTCGCACAGACCCTGAAGACGCTGTCCATGGGCACGGCCTATGCCATCTGGGCCGGGATCGGCACGGCGGCGGTCGCCGCCATAGGGGTCCTCTTCATGGGCGAGTCCGGAAACCTGGTCAAGATGGCGGGCATCGCGCTGATCATCGCCGGTGTGGTCGTGCTCAACCTGGGCGGAGCGCACTGATGAGCCGCCGGTACGACCCCGAGCGGCGCGGCCGCATCATCGATGCGGCGATCCGGGTGGTTGATACCAAGGGCATCGCGGGGCTCAGTCACCGTTCCGTCGCCGCGGAGGCGGATGTGCCGCTCGGCTCGACGACGTATCACTTCGCCTCGCTCGACGAGCTGCTGGTCGCCGCGCTGCGCCGCTCGAACGAGAATTTCTCCCGGGCCATGCGGGAGAGCGAGGCCGTCCTCGCCCCGGACGCGGATCTCGCCGAGGCGCTGGCCCGGCTGCTGGAGGAGTGGTTTTCCGGCGGGCGCGGGCGCCTGGAGCTGGAGTACGAGCTCTACCTCGCGGCGCTGCGCCGGCCCGTGCTGCAGCCGGTCGCCGCGGAGTGGACGGATGTCACCGCCGAGCTGCTGGCCGGGCGCACCGACCCGGCCACCGCGCGGGCACTGATCGCGCTGATGGACGGGATCTGTCTGCAGGTGCTGCTGACGGGCGGGAGCTACGACGCGGCGTACGCGCGGGAGATGCTGGCGCGGATCATCGGCTGACCGCGGCGGTCGCCCCGGGGCGTCGACGGGTCCGGCCCGGGCGGGCGTCGGGGTGTCAGCGGCGGACCGCCGCCAGGGCTGCCTGCACGCTCGCCTCGATGTCCGTGATCGGATACAGCGCCTCGCGGACCCTCCGGTCCCGGTCCACCACCAGGGTGAGCCGCTTCAGCCGGCTGACTCCCGCCGCCCGGAACGTCGGCAGTCGCAGCGCCGCCGCCAGCTCCAGTTCCGCGTCGGACAGCAGCGGGAAGCGCAGCCCCTCTGCGTCCGCGAACGCCCGCTGCTCGTCGGGGCGTTGGGTGGACACTCCGTGCACCGTCGCCCCCGCCGCGGTGAACTCGGCCAACTGGTCTCGGTACGTGCAGGATTCGAGGGTGCAGCCGGTCGCGCCCGGGATCTCGGCCCAGCCCGGCGGGTAGGCGTCCCGGCGGGCGTACGCGCTGGGGAAGCAGTACAGGACGGTGTACGGGGTGTCGGCGACCGGGTCGCGCAACACGCCGTCGTAGTCGAGGAGTTGCAGCTCCGGCAGGCGGGTTCCCACCAGGGCGTGCACCCGCGCCGCCTCCTTGGACACCTCCGTGGCCGTCGCCATCGTCTCCCCGTCTCCCATCACCCAGGTGTCGCCCCAGTCCTGGAGCGCGATCAGTACCGGCAGCAGCGCGCGGCCGCGCGGGGTGAGCCGGTACTCGTACCGGACGGGGCGGTCCTGGTACGGATCCCGGGACAGCACGCCCGCGTCCACCAGCAGCCGCAGTCGCTCGGTGAGCACCTTGCGGGACATGCCCAGCTCGCGCTGGAGCGCGTCGAAGCGGTGCACCCCGCGCGCGGTGTCGCGCACGATCAGCAGGGTCCACCAGTCGCCGACGACATCGAGGGCCTGGGCGATCGCGCAGTCGGCGTCGGACAGGCTGGTGCGCTGCGGCATGACTTCGTCTTCTTCCGTTCTTGCTCGTGCCGAGGCCACCCCTTACCGGATTGACCTGTGGAATGCATGCTGTCATAGTCCGTTCCCAAAAGGAACTCACCGGGGAGGGTGCTGCGGATGAGGATCTTCGGGATGGTGCGGGACGTACCACGGACGGTACGGCTGCTGGCTTTGGGAGCCTTCTTCAACGGAGTCGTCAGCTTCACCTTCGTGTATCTCTTCGTCTATCTGACCGGACCGCGCGGACTCACCGTGCCGCAGGCCGGAGTGATCGCGGGCATCGGCGGCATCGGCCTGGTCGCCGGTAACTTCACCGGCGGATGGTTCGGCGACCACTACGGTCACCGTCGGATGCTCCTGACGGGCGCGCTGGTGAGCGGCGCGGCGCTCACCACCTTGCCGGTCCTGCCGGTCGTGGCGATGTACGGGGTGCTGCCGCTCGCACAGTACGCGGCAGGCGTCGTACGCGCCGCCAACGCGGCCCTCGTCGCCGTCTCCGTTCCCGAGGGCGGCAGGCGCCAGAGCTTCGCCCTGATGCGCGCCGGGAGCAACGCCGCCTTCGCCGTCGGCCCACCGCTCGGCGCACTGATCGCCGCCCGCTTCTCGTACGGCCCGCTGTTCGTCGCCGACGGCCTCGGGACGCTGCTCTTCGCCGCGTACGCATCGAAGGTGCTCCCGGCGCGCGGCACCGTACACACCCGGCCGGCGCACGACCCCGGCGCGCCCGGGCTCTGGCGGGAGCTGCGGGTCAGACCCGCGGTGCCGGTGCTGCTCGCCGCGATCCTCTGCGTCGACTTCGTCTACCGGCAGCAGTACTCCACCCTGCCCGTGTTCCTCGGCGATCACGGCCACGGCGCCCAGTTCTACGGGTGGATGCTCGCCATCAACGGCGGCATCATCCTCTGCCTGGAACTCCCCGTGGCGCATGCGCTGCGCCGACGGGCTCCGCTGAGCATCGTGGGCACCGGGCTGCTGCTGGTGGGGCTGGGATTCGCGGCACTGATCCCAGGGGCCGGCGTGCTGTTCGCCGTCACCATGATGGTGTCGCTGACCGCGGGCGAGGTCCTGTACAAGTCCACCGCCACGGCGTACGTCGCCGACCAGGCACCCGATCACGTGCAGGGCCGCTTCCAGAGCCTGTACGCGGGGGCGTCCATCAGCGGTCAGGTGCTGGCCCCGCCGCTCGGCGGCGCGCTCTACGCGGCCGCACCCGAGCTGCTCTGGCCGGTGTGCGCGGTGCTGGCCGGCGGTGCGGGGGTGGCGGTGCTGGCGGCGCGGCGGCTGCGGGGGCCGGTGCGCGTGGTGACCCCGGCGCGGACTTCGATGCCCGAGCGGCAGGCGCAGCCCGGCTGACCGGGTGGTCCGGGCGGGTGGGGCCCTGCCGTGACCGTCCGGCGAGACCGGTTGGCTCCGGCGGGGCCCTGCCGGTTAGGTTCGTGTCATGACCGACACGACTTCCCGCACCACCGGCGCCGTCGCCGCCGGCCTCGCCACCATCGCCGGCGACGGTTCCGTTCTCGACACCTGGTTCCCCGCACCCGAGCTCTCCGCCGAGCCCGGCCCGGCCGGAACCGAACGGCTCACGCCCGACCAGGCCGTGAACCTCCTCGGCGAGGGCGCGGCCAAGGCTGTCGGCGTGGACGCCCGCCGGGGCGTCGAGGTCGTCGCCGTGCGCACGGTCATCGCCTCGCTCGACGACAAGCCGCTCGACGCCCATGACGCGTACCTGCGCCTGCACCTCCTCTCGCACTGTCTCGTCCAGCCGCACGGCCAGAACCTGGACGGCGTCTTCGGCCTCCTGACCAACGTCGCCTGGACGTCGCTCGGTCCGGTCGCCGTCGACGACCTGGAGAAGGTGCGGCTGAACGCCCGCGCCGACGGCCTGCACCTCCAGGTCACCTCGGTCGACAAGTTCCCCCGGATGACGGACTACGTCGCCCCGAAGGGCGTCCGGATCGCCGACGCCGACCGGGTCAGGCTCGGCGCGCACCTCGCCGCCGGTACGACGGTCATGCATGAGGGCTTCGTCAACTTCAACGCCGGCACACTCGGCACGTCGATGATCGAGGGCCGCATCTCCGCGGGCGTCGTCGTCGGCAACGGCTCCGACATCGGCGGCGGTGCCTCGACGATGGGTACCCTCTCCGGCGGCGGCAAGGAGCGCATCGTCATCGGTGAGCGCTGCCTGATCGGCGCCGAGGCGGGCGTCGGGATCGCGCTCGGCGACGAGTGCGTCGTCGAAGCGGGGCTGTATGTCACCGCGGGTACGCGCATCACCCTGCCGGACGGCCAGATCGTCAAGGCGCGGGAGCTCTCCGGTGCCTCGAACATCCTCTTCCGCCGCAACTCGGTCACCGGCGCCGTCGAGGCCCGCCCGAACAATGCGGTGTGGGACGGTCTCAACGCTGTCCTGCACAGCCACAACTAGGGCGTGTTTCGAAAGTAGCGTCGTCCGCCCGCAGGCCGGGCCGGGCGGCGTCTGGTGCGTGCGATCGCAGGGCGGAGGGTCGCCCCGATACTGGGCGTATCGGGGCGAGCCCGACAACGCGGCGAGCGTGCGTGCCAGGCGTCGCCCGGCAGGCGGGACTTTCGAAACACGCCCCAGTGCCCCTCCCGGCACGCTTTGCCCCGTCGCGTCGTCCAGCACGCCCGCACGCGCTGGACGGCGCTCCGCATGGGGCAAACGCTGCCGGTCGCGGCACTAGCGTGTAGCGGCGAGGAGTTCCTCGTACGCCTTCCGCAGCCCGTCGGCCGCCTCGCGCCCGGCGGGCTGTAGCGGTTCCCGGACCGGTCCGGCGCCGAGCAGCGCCTTGGCCGTCACGGTGCCGGGCAGCCCGGACGACATCATCAACTCGGCCAGCGGAAGGGTCAGCCGGTTGAGCCGGGCCGCCTCGGCGGTGTCCCCGGCGTCGAAAGCGTCCAGGACCGCCCGCAGCTGCCGGGGCGCCACATTGGCGACCGTACTCACATAGCCCGCCGCGCCCACCGCGTACAGCGGCAGATTGAGCTCCTCGCAGCCCGAGTAGTACGAGAGCGAGCCCGCGCCGATCACCTTCGTCGAGCCGAGCAGGTCGTACGCGCAGTCCTTCACCGCCACGATGCGCGGATGGTCCGCGAGCCGCAGCAGGGTCTCCGGCTCGATGCGGGTTCCGGTGCGGCCGGGGATGTCGTACAGCATCAGAGGAACGCCGGTCGCGTCGGCGATGCGCCTGAAGTGTGCCTCGACGGCGGGCTGCGGCGGTCTGCTGTAGTAGGGCGTCACGACCAACAGGCCGTCGGCGCCTGCCCGTTCGGCCTGCCGGGCAAGCTCGACGGTGTGCCGGGTGTCCGCACTGCCTACCCCGGCGACCAGCGGCACACGTGCGCCGACCGCCTCACGGACCGCGCGCAGCAGCGCGGTCTTCTCGGCGTCGGTGGTGGTCGGAGACTCCCCGGTGGTGCCGCTGAGTACCAGGCCGTCGCAGCCGTCGGCGACGAGACCGGCGGCGTGGGTCCCGGCAGCGTCCAGGTCCAGCTCGCCGTCGGCGGTGAACGGCGTGACCATGGCGCAGAGGGCGCGGCCGAAGGGGGCTGCCGGGGTGGCCGGCGCTTCAGGGGGTGTCATGTCCGAAGTGTCCGCCGCCCCGACCGTGAAGGTCTACTTAGTTCTGCTTGAGGTGAAGGAGTAGAAATGCTCAACCATTGGTGTGAGGGCCGGGACCGCGGTCTGGCATGATCGAACGTCTACGCGGCAGGCCGATGCGGGGGCGGGTGCACGGGTATGCGGGGACCGGCGGGTACCAGGATGGGCACCGGAGCGCGGAGAGGGGCAGTGGCCGCCTGCTTCGCCGGGGCGCTGGCTCTGACGCTGTCGGGATGCGCCGGATTTCTCGTACCGGCGGGCGAGGGTGAGCCGGAGCCGACTCCGAGCGCGTCGTACACGCCGGACGTGCACGCGGACAAGCTGGATCCGTCCGACCTGGCCATCGCCCCGTCCCCCGGCCGGCCGCCCTCAGGGGGCGTTCCTGGCTCCACACCCACCCCGAGCGCCGTCGTCACCGGCGACTGCCCGTCCTCCGGCGTCGTCGTGGACATGGGTGAGGTGCAAGCAGCGCTGGGCCACCGGGCCGTGTCGCTCACCCTCACCAACTGCGGCAGCAAGCCGTTCCGAGTGGACGGCTACCCGTCCGTGCGGGCCCTGGACGACGAGGGCGATCCGCTGCCGGTTCCGGTGAACCCGGGCTCCTCGTACATGGGGACCGACCGGGGGCCGAAGGAGGTCATGCTGAAGCCGGGGGAGGCGCTGAACGCGCTGCTCGCCTGGGTGTCCACCCCGACCGGCGGCGACCTCATCGAGGGCGACGCGCTGGCGATCGCGCCGGCTCCGGGGCTGGGGGCGCGGACGTTTCCGCTGGAGGGGAGCGACGTACGGCTGCTCGATGAGCTGAACATGACCGCCTGGCGAGCCGTTTCGCCCCCGTAGTGCCCCGGGCGGGGATCAGAGGGCGAGCTTGAAACCTTCGTGGCTGCGGGCGAAGCCCAGCGACTCGTAGAACCGGTGCGCGTCCGTGCGCCGCTTGCCGCTGGTCAGCTGCACCAGCCCGCACCCCCGCAGCCGGGCCCGGTCGACGGCTTGCTTCATCAGCTCCCGACCCAGTCCGCCGCCCCGCCGGTCCGCCCTGATCCGTACCGCCTCGATCAGCGCCCGCTCCTCGCCGTGCCTGCCGAGCCCCGGTATGTAGGTCACCTGCAGGCAGCCCAGCACGGTGTCGCCGTCCACCAGTACCAGCATCTCGTTGCGCGGGTCGCTCTCGATGGCGGCGAAGGCCCTCTCGTACGCCTCGTCGACCACGACCGAGGCCGGGGCGACGACCCGCCCCTCGTCGGCGAGGAGCGCGAGGACGGCGGGCAGGTCGGCGTGGGTGGCGACGCGGAGGATCATGCCCCGGAGTCTGGCACGGGCGCCGGAGAGGCCAGTGGCCGGATGCCGGTGCGACCGTCACCGCCGACGGTGCTCACGTGCTGTCGCAGGGCACCGGCAACGGCAGCCGAGCCGAATGGTCCAGCTGCGCGGCCAGGCGCTCGATGACCGACCACGGCACCTCAAGCGGATCGTCCACCAGGAACCGGCCGACATACCGGACGGTGCACATCTGCACCACGAACCCAGCTGGTGGGCCGCCCTCCGCCGCAGCGCGATCAGGTCCCGGTCCACGTCGTCCAGGATGCGCCGGGAAGAGATCCATACGCGTCAATCTCCTGGTTGTGCAAGCGAGTTGTCAGGGCTCCCCGGGCGGCCGTCCGCCGTCTGTTGCATGAACCAGGCGGCATCGGGCGAAAGCGTCTACGCTTGGGCGGCCTGAGTCCGACCGGCACATGAGGGCGGGAGAAGGAGCGTCCCCGAGCCCGGTGACGCCGCCCCCCCGTTGCCGGCCGGACTGAAACCCGTCGCCCGAGGAGAACCACCTGATGTCCGCAGAGCGCCCCACCCTGCCGCCGGTACGGCTGCACACCGAGGCGGAGCTGGCACGGGACGCGCTCGTCGCTCCGCTGCTCGCCCGCGCAGTCCGGCTCGCCCGCTGGGCGGGACCGGAGACCCGGGTCGGCGCCGGTGGCGAGCTCGTCGAAGCACAGTTGCCCGCGGCGGCCGAGCACCTCGGGCTGGCGGCGGACGAGGACGGCGCAGCGGAGGCCAGTGAGGCATGGCGGCTCGCGGTCGACACCGGGCTCCTCGACGTCCACGAACCGGAGGGGGACGACGCGGAGGGGACCGTGTCCGCGGGCGAGAATCTGGGGCTGCTGACCGGCGGCTCTCCGCAGGATGTCCTCGCGATCTGGCTCGACGGCCTGGAGGCTGTGCACGCCGATGCCACCGCACCCTTCTTCGACGACCTCGCCGACCTCGTCGGCGAGGACGGCTCGATCGACCTCGACGCCCTGGACTGGGACCCGGAGGCGGAAGCCGAATTCCTCGACGGCGTACTCGGTAACCTGTACCTGCTCACGGTCGGTGACGGCAGCGGCAGCGAGGCACCCGTCCCGTTGCCCGCGCTCGCCGCGTCCGTGATCGTGCCCGACGACATGGGCGAGCCCACCGACGACATCCTGGAGCAGGTGTCGGTGGCGATGATGCGCCTCGACGACCAGTTCCGGCTCCTCGAGCCGATCGGGCTCGTCGCCTACCAGCCGATGGACGAGGCGTTGCTCGTCGAGGAGGGCGACCCGGCGGAGCCGCCCGCCGACGACGAGGACGTCAGCCGGTACGGCATGGTGAAGCTGACCCCCCTCGGTCTGTACGGCATCCGGGCCCGGATGCTGGAAGTCGGTGTCGACGCCCCCGCGATCGGCGATCTCGCCGACAAGGACGCCGACGCGCTCCTCGGCGGCGTCGCGTACTACCCGGAGGCGGAGGCCCGCAGCGAGGTCGAGCAGTGGCTCGCCCGCCGCGGGGCGGACGGCGCCGCGGCCGAACTGCTGGACGCCGCTCGCGGCGCGGACCAGCAGGCCCCGCTCCGTCGGCTGCACTGCCAGCAGGCCCTCGCCCTGGTCGGCGCGGAGGCGGAGCCCGCGGTCCGCGCGGTGCTCGACGAGCCGGAGCTGGGCGGCCTCGCCCGGGTCTGGCTCGCGGAGCACGGTGCGGCGGACGTGCCCCCGCCGCCGGAGTCGATGATCTTCTGGCTCGCCATCGACACGATTGCCGCGCAGCTGGAGGCGGCCGGCGACCTGGACGAGCTCCAAGGGCTGGTTGAAGGGCTGTCCGGCCAGCACAGCGGCTTCTTCGACCAGGCGTGGCGGGTGGAGCACCCCGCGACGGCGGACGTCCTGGAGGCGATGGGGCGGCTGCACGGCGACAAGAAGAAGGCGAAGGACGCCCGCAAGGCGGCGTTCAAGGCGCGGTCGCGGTCGGGCGGCTGAAGCGGGACACGGTGATGCCGGGGCGGGCAGCCGAGGGAATGACGGCGGTAGGAACTCCGTGAAGGTTCACAGGAAGCGTGCCGTTCGAAGTCGCCGTCAGTTCAACTTCCGTTAGCGCAGGGGCGGGAGCGTAACCCCGCAACCCACCCGCCCCAGCTGCTCCAGGAGTTCGTGATGCCCTTCACCCGCAGGGAATTCACCAAGCAGTCCGCCCTCACCGGCGCCGGCATCGCCCTGACGGGTACCGTCGCCGCCCTGGCCACCGCCCCCGGCGCCCTTGCCGCCGAGGATTCCCACCAGGGTCTCGACGACGACCCCGGTCACGGTCACCACGACGAGCCCGGCTACGGGGCGCTGGTCCCCGACCCGAAGGGCATCCTCGCGCTTCCCGCCGGATTCTCGTACCGCATCATCACGCACAGCGGTGTCACCAAGCTGGAATCCGGCGAGTACACCCCCTCCAACCACGACGGCACGGCCACCTTCGAGGGCCCGCGCGGCGTCACCCTGCTGGTCAACAACCACGAGCTGAGCGGCACCCGGGCCGGCTGGAAGTACCCGGTCCCGCTCGCCGAGGGTCTCGTCTACGACCCGATCGCCGCCGGTGGCTGCACCGTCGTCGAGACCCGCCGCGACGGCCACACTGCCGAGTGGGTCGGCATCGCCGGCACGTCCACCAACTGCGCCGGTGGGGCCTCCCCGTGGGGCACCTGGCTCACCTGCGAGGAGACCGAGGACAGGGCCGGCAAGAACGGTCTGCTGAAGGACCACGGCTACGTCTTCGAGGTCGACCCGTACGACAAGCGCGCCAACCGCGACCCGCGTCCCATCAAGGCGTTCGGCCGGTACGCCCACGAGGCCGTCGTCATCGACCCGAAGCGCGGCCACGCCTACCTGACCGAGGACGCGGCCGGTCCCAACGGGCTGCTCTACCGCTGGGTCCCGCCGCACGGCTTCAAGCACGGCCGCGGCCAGCTGCGCACGCTCGCCGACGACGCCGGTGTCCTCCAGGCCACCAAGTGCTTCGACAGCAGCGGTCAGTTCGTCGACGACCTGTCCCGCGCCACGGAGATCGGCACCGTGTACGGCGTGGACTGGGTCGACGTCGTCGACCGTGACGCCAAGACCGTCTCCGTGCGCAAGCAGTTCGGCAACCAGGACGTCACCCGTGCCCGCAAGCTCGAAGGCATGTGGTGGGGTGACGGCGGCGCGTACATCGTCTCCTCGTTCGCCCGCGCGGAGAGCCCCGTCCAGCACGACGGCCAGGTCTGGTTCTACGACCCGAAGCGCCGCACGCTGACGCTGAAGGTGCTCCTCGGGGTGAACGCCGACCCGTCGAAGGACGGCGCGTTCGACGGCCCGGACAACATCACCGTCTCGCCGTACGGCGGTCTGGTCATCGCCGAGGACGGCGAGGGCATCCAGCACCTCTTCGGGGCGACCGAGAGCGGCCGTACGTACCCGATCGCGCGCAACGAGCTGAACGCAGGCACCGCTGAGAAGCCGGAGTACAGCGAATTCACCGGGGTCACCTTCTCGCCTGACGGGAAGACGCTGTTCGCCAACATCCAGACGCCCGGCATCATGCTCGCCATCACCGGCCCGTGGAAGCGCCAGCCGAACCGGTAATGACGCCGCGGGTCCCCGATGAAAAGCCTTGGTGCGTCCGGGGGTTGATCCTCTAGGGTGCTGTCCGTGTCCAGGTGCGAAGGCAGGACCTACTTCCAAGGGGGAGATCGCGGGTTCGAGTCCCGCCGCCGGTTTTCCGACCGGTGAGGTTCAGGGGAGGAACGCCCTCGTCGGTTCCGCCGACTCCGATCTCTGGTCACAGACAACCTCACGAACTGCATGCACCTCCCGGTGCGCAGGCTGCGGCTACTTCTTCGAAACAAGTTCCGCCGTCGCCGACTCTGATCTCGGGAGGCGCAGCGCCGGTGGTGCCCGGTGCGCAGGCGACGGCTCCTTCATGTGAACTGACGGTTGCGGGTTCAAGTCCCGTCCGGCCGCGGCCGGTAGCTCAACTGGGTAGAGCATCAGAAATGCCGTCGCCGCCTTTTGATCTCGGGCGCCGCACGCGCTGTTCCTTCTCCGAATGAATTCGGGGGAATTCATCATGACCCGCTTCAACACCCCTACCGCCAAGCCCCGTGTCGCCTCGCCCGTGCAGTCCACCGGGCGTACCGCGCCCACCCGCCAGGGCGGCCGCGGATTTCTTCGCGACAACCGCTCCGAGCTCTTTCTGCTCGCGGTCGCCAATTTTGTTTCGCAGCAGACCTTTTACGAGGACGCCGAGCAGCGCGACAGCCGTTTCGCGGAGCTGGTGCGTATCCTCGCCGTCGGCGACCCCGAGTGGACCGCCGGCCTGCTGGGGTGGCTGCGCCGCGAGGGCGGGATGCGGACCGCGTCGATCGTCGGCGCCGCCGAGTACGTGAAGGCGCGGCTCGACGCGGGTGCCGAGGACGGACCATCCAACCGGCAGGTCGTCGACTCTGTCCTGCTGCGCGCCGACGAGCCCGGTGAACTGCTCGGGTACTGGACCTCGCAGTACGGCCGCGCTGTGCCGAAGCCCGTCAAGCGCGGGATCGCCGATGCCGTACGCCGCCTCTACCACGCGACGTCGCTGCTGAAGTACGACACCGCGTCCAAGGGCTACCGCTTCGGCGACATCCTGAACCTGGTGCACGCCGTGCCCGACCCGGAGAAGGCAGGGCAGGGCGAGCTGTTCCGTTACGCGCTCGATCGCAGGCACCACCCGGAGGCGGCAGTTCCGCCCGCCTCGAACCGCATCCTCACCGCCCACCGGGCGCTGATGGAGCTGCCGGTCGAGGAGCGGCGGGCCGTCGTGACCGCACCCGGCGGGGCCGACCGACTGGCCGCGGCGGGCATGACGTGGGAGGCCCTCGCGGGCTGACTGCAGGGTCCGATGGACGCCGCGGCCTGGGAGGGGGTCATCCCGTCGATGGGGGCGATGGCACTCGTCCGCAACCTGCGGAACTTCGACGAGGCCGGTGTCTCGGACGAGGTCGCCGCCCAGGTGGCGGCGAAGATCTCCGACCCGGCCGTGGTCGCCGCATCGCGGCAGTTCCCGTTCCGCTATCTCGCCGCGTACCGGCACGCTCCGTCGCTGCGCTGGGCCTACCCGCTGGAGCAGGCGCTCGGCCACTCGCTGGCTCATGTCCCCGCCCTGCGCGGGCGGACGCTGATCCTGGTCGACCGCTCGGGCTCGATGTGGTCGCCGCTCTCGGACCGCTCCCGGCTCAACCGGGCAGACGCCGCCGCGATCTTCGGTGCGGCGCTGGCGTTGCGGGCCGACGAGGCCGATCTGGTGCAGTTCGGCACGAACAGTGCATCGGTTGCGTACCGGAAGGGCGAATCCGTCCTGAAAGTCCTGGAGCGCTTCGATGAACTCGGTGGCACCAACACCGCGGAGGCGGTGCGCCGGCACTTCCGCAGGCACGACCGCGTACTGATCGTCACCGACGAGCAGGCGTCGTTCTCTTACGCCGCGGATGCCACCACGGCCGTGCCGTCCGACGTGCCCGTCTACACCTGGAATCTGGCCGGATACCGGGTCGGTCACGCCCCGTCGGGAAGCGCGAACCGCCACACCTTCGGGGGGCTTTCGGACGCGGCATTCCGCATGGTGCCCCTGCTGGAAGCGGGCAGGGACGCCGACTGGCCCTGGAATCGCTGATGACGAATCCGGCATCAGTGCGCCCCCAGGAGTGGTCGGGCATGGCGCCGGGCGTTCCCAGGGCCCATACTCAAGGTAATGAAACAGTCAGCCGGATCCCGGCGTCACCTGCCTTCCAGTCCCTTCAACCGCCCGGCCCAGGCGGCCCCACCGGTCGAATTGTTCGATGTGGGCGACAGGGTGTCGCATGACCAGTTCGGACTCGGTCGAGTCCTTGCCGTCGAGGGCGACAACGACGCAGTCCTCATTGACTTCTCGGGGCGACAGGGGAGGATCCTGAGCCCGTACTCCAAGCTGACCAAGCTCTGACGGCCTCCCCCACGAGAGAGGTGACGCGCACGCGCAGTGTCCGCTTCCGCGCCACGCTCTCCGGCTTCAGGGGCACCTGCACCCGCAGGTGCCCCTGAAGCCGTGCCAGACGCCGCGAGCCGGGCGCCCATGGTGTGAGCTCCTCTAAAGCGCCTGGGCGGCGGGCTTGACCATGCCGCGGACGGTGCGCGACTTCACGAAGTCGCCCATCGCCGTCATTTCCCACTCACCGGAGAACTGCTTGATCAGCTTCGCCATCATCACGCCGGTCTGCGGCTCGGCGCCGGTCAGGTCGAAGCGGACCAGCTCCTCATCGGTCGCCGCGTCGATCAGCCGGCAGTAGGCCTTGGCGACCTCGGTGAACTTCTGGCCGCTGAACGAATTGACCGTGAAGACCAGTCCGGTCGCCTCCGAGGGGATCCGGCCGAGGTCCACGACGATCACCTCGTCGTCGCCCGCGCCCTCGCCTGTGAGGTTGTCACCGGAGTGCTTGACCGCGCCGTTCAGGATGGAGAGCTTGCCGAAGTAGCAGCTGTCCAGGTGGTTCCGGTTGGGGCCGTAGGCGATCACCGAGGCGTCGAGGTCGATGTCCTTGCCGCGGAACGCGGGCTCCCAGCCGAGCCCCATCTTGACCTGCGAGAGCAGCGGGCGGCCGCCCTTGACCAGGGACACCGTCTGGTTCTTCTGGAGGCTGACCCGGCCCTTGTCGAGGTTGATCCTGCCCGAGCCGGCGGGCGCCGGAGCGGCAGCGGGCGGCGCGGCCGGGACCGGGGGAGCGGCGATCCGCGGGTCCACGGGGGCGGCGGCGGGCACCGGGGGTGCGACCGGGGCGGGGGGCGCAGCCGGCTCCTCCTCGACCGACACGCCGAAGTCCGTGGCGATGCCGGCCAGCCCGTTTGCATAGCCCTGGCCGACCGCGCGGGCCTTCCAGGCGCCGTTGCGGAGATAGACCTCTATGACCACGAGCGCCGTCTCGGCGCCCAGCCGGGGCGGGGTGAAGGTGGCGAGGACGCTGCCGTCGTCCGCGTTGCGCAGGGTGGCGGTGGGCTCGATGCCCTGGAAGGTCTGGCCCGCCGCGTCCGGGCTGGCCGTGACGACGATCTTCTCGATGCCGGGCGGCACCGCAGCGGTGTCCACCACGATCGCGTCCGGCGCCGTGCCGCCGCCTGAGCGGTACGTCACACCCGGGCCCGTGGGCTGGTTGTAGAAGATGAAGTCGTCGTCGGAACGCACCTTGCCGTCGACGGTGAGCAGCAGGCCCGAGACGTCGAGCCGCACCGGGGCGGCGACGTCCACCGCCACACGGGCGGCGGAGAGAGGGATGTTCGAGCCAGGTGTCATAGCGGTCATGCTCGGGGTAACGAACGACCTCGCTTTGCCGTTCCCTTACCTTCGGCCGGCTTGGTTACGGGGGTGGCTGCGGGCCGCCCGCTCGTTGCCGTGCTTGTACGCGCCGGTCCAGCGGGCCATGACCAGCTGGGCGTCCCCGGACGCCACCTCGGCCAGGAACTTCTCCGCCCGGCTTCCGCGCAGGGTTCCGGCGAGGCGGCCGTGGTGGGTGAGGGTGACGCTCGCATCGGCGTGCTGCTCGTACAGGAATCCGGATGGTTTCGGCATGGATCCGCATCCTGCCCGGTCCACGGGTGCGGTGTCGCGCGAATATCCTGCCGTGCGTGGGCGAGCGCACCGCGTTCTGCGGACCACGGCCGCGCAGAACGGACAAGGAGCCGGGCCTCCTCCTTCTCCTGTTCTTCAGGGAGCCCGGTTCGTGACCAACAGCGCCGCCGCCAGCAGGCCCGCCGCACCGATGAGTGGCAGCAGCACCCGGATGTCCAGCACCGCGACCAGTCCGGCGCCGAGCGCCAGCGCCACCGCGTTCGGCACCGTCATCAGTGAGTTGGCGGTCGCGCTCGTACGGCCCAGTACGGCGTCCGGCGTCTCCCGCTGCACCGCGGTCATCGCGGCGATCAGCACACACGGCAGCCCCGCCCCGATCGCGGCGCTCGCGACCAGCGCCACCGCGTCGTATGGCAGCGCCCGCACCCCCACTCCCAGCGCGAACAGGGCGATCCCGGCCGCGGTGAACACCCGCTCCGGCAGGCGCCGCAGCAGCGGACCGGCCAGCAGCCCGACCGTGATCGACCCGCAGCCCTGCATTGCGTACAGCACACCCGCGTACGTGGGGGAGTGCCCGAGCCCGTCGTCGATGAGGGCGTAGAGCGCGGCTCCGTTGAGCCCGGCGCACAGCATCGTCACCGCACCCGCCAGCACCAGCGGCCGCACCACCGGTGACCCCCACACCTGCCGGATCCCCGCCGTCAGTTCGCCCCGCCGGTCCGTGCGGGCGGGCCGGGCCGGCTCCTGCACCCGCAGCAGTGCGTAGACCCCGGCGGCCAGGGCGAACGACGCCGCGTCGAGGAGCGCCACCGCGCCGCCGCCGAACCGCGCATAGAGCCCGGCGCCGGTCAGTGGTGCGAGGAGCTTCATGCCCTCGTTCGCGATCATCCGGAACCCGTTGAAGTCGCCGAGGAGCCGGGGATCGACGGTGTGGGCGACGAGCGCCGACTCGGCCGCGTCCATCAGCACACCGCTCACCCCGTACAGCACGAACACCGCGAAGAGGATCCAGATCCGCCCCGCCGAATCGATCGCGAGCAGCGAGGTGAGCAGCCCTGCCATGGCGAGATTCGCCCGGATCAGCAAGGGTTTGCGGGGCACCCGGTCGGCGACCGCACCGAGTGCGGGACCAGTCAGCACGGGAAGCCACATGGCGAACACGGCGAGCGCCGCCAGACTGTTCGACCCGGTGAGGGACTTGACCCAGATCCCGCCGGTGAGCCACATCGCGGACGTCCCGAAGCCGGAGGCCACCACCGCCGTCAGATACAGCCCGGCGTTGCGATCCCGCAGCACCTTTCCTGCCGCCGACCTTGTCATTGCGCTCCCCGTACGTCGTTGACCTGCGGTTCCGTTACGGGCTCATGCTGGCGACTAAGGACGGGCCGGGGCATCGGGCAGATGCCCTACACCGGGGTTGCCGGAGGTTCCGATCCCGTCCTGGGAGCGGAGGCGGCCGAGCACCGGGAGATCCTGCGACTCGCGCTCGCCAACACGGACGTCCGTCACGTCACGGCCGACACCGCGGTGACGGGACCGGCGGCGGTCCGGGTCGCGCCCCGCCGCCGGTCCCTCCCCCCGGCAGAGAGGCAGCACCACCGCGTCACTCGCCCGCTGACCGACGAATCGCCAACAATCTTTGTGGACAACAGTCGTTGGGCGTCCACCGGCCTGCGGATCCCCTCGATGCGGAGCGATCACATGGTTGTGGCAAGCGGTTAATATGCCGCCGTCGTGTCCATCGCACCACACCCGTCCGAGGGGATTCCGCGTTGCGCCACTCACTGCTTCCCGCCCTGTTCTGCACCGGGCTCGTCGCCGCCACCAGCCTGTTCACCGGCACGGCCGCGACCGCCGCCGCTCCCATCCCGTCCGCCGGCCCCACCTCCGCCGCCGAGGCGACTGCCCAGGCCACCGACGTACGCGAACAGCTGGACCGGATACCGGGACTCACGGTCGTCTCGCAGACCACCAAGGAGGGATTCCCCTACTACACCCTCACACTGACCCAGCCGATCGACCACGAGCACCCCGACCGCGGCACGTTCGAGCAGCGCCTCACGCTCTGGCACAAGTCGGAGACCGCGCCGATGGTCCTCTACACGGGCGGCTACTCGCTCTCCAGCTCCACCCGCGAGATCACCAGGCTTCTCGGCGCCAACCAGGTCAGTATCGAGCACCGCTACTTCAGCCAGTCCCGGCCCGCGACGGTCGACTGGAACGACCTGACCGTCCAGCAGGAGGCGAGTGACGAACACGCGGTCGTCCAGGCCCTCAAGACGATCTACGGGGCCAAGTGGCTGGGCACGGGCGCGTCGAAGGGCGGGATGACGCAGGTCTACCACGAGCGCTTCTACCCGGACGACCTGGACGCCGTCGTCGCGTACGTCGCACCGAACGACGCCGCCAACAACGACGACAGCGGCTACGAGAAGTTCTTCGAGACCGTCGGCACCCCCGAATGCCGGGCCGCCCTGAACGCCGTGCAGCGCGAGATGCTGGTCCGGCGGGACCGGATGCTGCCCCGCTTCGAGGCCACCGCCGAGAAACAGGGCCTCACCTTCCACTACCTCGGATCGGCCGACCGGGCCTACGAGTTCTCCGTACTGGACCAGGTCTGGAACTTCTGGCAGAGCGGTACGTACACCGACTGCCCGGCCATCCCCGACGCGACGACCGCCACCGACGACGAGCTGTACACCTGGTCGCTGGGGCACGGACTCAGCCCGTACGCCGACCAGGGCAACGGCGCCGAGGGCAGTGGACCGTACTACCGGCAGGCCGCCGCCCAACTGGGCTGGGCCGACCTCAAGTTCAAGCATCTGGCCGACGTCCGCCACTACCCCGGCATCTACCAGCCCAACTCGGTGCTGCCCGCCGACATGCGGGTGGGGTACGACGGGCGCACCATCAAGGACGTCGACCGCTGGGTCGCCACTCGCGGCGAGCGGATGATGTTCGTCTACGGACAGAACGACCCGTGGAGCGCCGAGCGGTTCAAGCCGAGCAAGCACGACTCGATGCTCTTCGAGGCACCGAACAGCAACCATGGCGCCCTGATCTCCAAGCTGGAGCCCGCGGAGCGGGCCGCGGCGGAGGCGACCGTGAAGCGGTGGGCGGGCCAGTGACGGCCCACCCACCGCGGCCGATCGGTGACCCCGCTCAGTCGTAGGTGATGTCCGAGGCGGTGCAGCGGCAGTACGTGCCGCCGGGGCCGCTGCCCGTCTCGGCCGACTTTCTCACCCCTTGAGCGCCGCCTTCATCATCTTCTGCGCGATCGGCGCCGCCAGCCCGTTGCCGCTGACCTCCGAGCGGGCCGAGCCCGAGTCCTCCACGACCACGGCGACCGCGACCTCCTTGCCGGTGGACTTCGACTTCGCGTACGAGGTGAACCAGGCGTACGGCGTGTTGCTGTTGTCCACACCGTTCTGCGCGGTGCCCGTCTTGCCACCGACCTCCGCCCCGTCGATCCGGGCGTTGGTGCCGGTGCCCTGTTCGACGACGGTGACCATCGCGCTGCGCATCTGCTCGGCGGTCGAGGCGGAGACGACCCGCTTCGTGTCGCCGTCCGCGAAGTCCTGCAGAGTGTTGCCCTTGGAGTCCGTCACCTTCGACACCATGTGCGGGGCCGCCAGCTCACCGCCGTTGGCGAGGGCCGAGGAGACCATGGCCATCTGCAGCGGGGTCGCGGTGACCTCGAACTGGCCGATGCCTGTCAGCGCCGTCTGCGCCTTGTCCATCCCCGACGGGTAGAGGCTCTCCGAGGCGCGCACCGGGACATCCAGCTTCTCCGTGTTGAAGCCGAACTTCTCGGCCATCGCCCGCACCTTGTCCTGGCCGAGATCGACGGCGGCCTTCGCGAAGACGTTGTTGCAGGAGTACTGGAGCGCCGTGCGCAGCGTGGCGTTCTTGCAGGGTGCGGACGCGTTCTCGTTCCTCAGGACCGTGGTGGTGCCGGGCAGTGTGTACGGGTCGGGGCTGTCCGTGCGTTCGTCGACGGAGCTGTAGAGACCGTTCTCCAGTGCGGCCGACGCCACCACCAGCTTGAACGTCGAACCGGGCGCCAGCGGCTGCCGCAGAGCACGGTTGACCAGTGGCTTGTCCTGGTCGGAGAGCAGCTTCTGCCACATGTCGCCGTCGTTCGTCCCGCTGATCTTCGACGGGTCGTACGAGGGGGTGGAGACCATTCCCAGGATCTTCCCCGTCGCGGGGTCGATCGCGACGGCCGCGCCCTTGTCGTTGCCGAGCGCCTCGTACGCCGCCTTCTGCACATCCGGGTCGATCGTCGTCAGCACACTGCCGGGCGCGGTCTGCTTGCCCGTCACCACGTCGACGGGGTTCTTCAGCCGGTCGTCCGTGCCGTCGAGCACATGGCTGTAGATCCCCTCGAGCTGGGTGGCGCCGTACGCCTGCGAGCTGTACCCGGTGACAGCGGCATAGAGCTCGCCCTGGGTGTACGTGCGCTTGTAAGCGAGATCGCTGCCCTGGGTCCTCTTCGATCCGGTGACCGGTGATCCGGCCACGATGATGTCACCGAGCGGCTGCGCGTACTGCGCGATGGTTTTCCGCCGGTTGTGGTCGTTGTCTGCGAGCGCCTTGGCCTGGTACGCCTGCACCCAGGTCGCCCGCCCCAGCAGGGCGAGGACCAGCAGCAGGCAGAAGACCGCGGTGTGCCTGATTGTTCTGTTCATCCCGCTGGAGGGACGAGCGGCGGCGTCCGGCGCGTTCCCGTCTGTGCCGCTTCTCACCCTTTCTTCATACTGCGCGCCACCGGGCCCGGGTCAGCCGGGCGTGATGAACCCCGACTCGTACGCCGCGATCACCGCCTGAGTACGGTCCCGGGCTCCGGTCTTCGCCAGCACCGCCGCCACATGCGTCTTCGCCGTGGCCGGCCCCACCCGCAGCCGTTCCGCGATCTCCGCGTTGGTCAGCCCTGCCGCCATCAGCCGCAGCACGTCCGCCTCCCGCTCGGTGAGCCGGGCCACCCAGGGCGGTGCGGCGGACGCCTGCCGCCTGCCGTACTCGGCCGCAAGTCCCCGTACCGCCGACGGGAACAGCAGGGAGTCGCTGCGCGCGATCAGCCGCACCGCCTGGACCAGGTCCTCGGCCGCCGCGCGCTTCAGCAGGAAGCCCGCGGCTCCGGCGCGCAGGGCGTCGTACACGTAGGAGTCGTTCTCGAAGGTCGTGACGACGACGATCCGCGGAGGCGCGTCGAGCGAGGCGAGGATCTGCTCGGTGGCGCGGATCCCGTCGATCTCCGGCATCCGTACGTCCATCAGCACCACATCGGGGCGCAGCTCCCGCACGACGGAGACGGCCTCGGCGCCGGTCGCCGCCTCGCCGACGACCCGCAGGCCGGGTTCGGCGTCGAGGATGGCGCGCAGGGCTGTGCGGACCATGCGTTCGTCGTCGGCGACCACGACCCGGATGTCGCTGTTCATCGCTTCTCCTGTGCGGGGATGTGCAGGGGCAGCCGGGCGGTCAGCCGCCACCTGTCGTTGTTGTGTGGTCCGGCCTCGGCGCGGCCGCCGAGCAGGACGGCCCGTTCGGCGATGCCGCGCAGCCCGCGGCCGCCGCCGGGCCGCACCACCGGTGCCCGCCCGGACAGCGGGTTGTCCAGAGTGATTGCCAGCTCCTTGTCGCGCACCGCGATCCGCAGCTCCACCGGTGCCGCCCGCCCGCCGTGCCGCAGCGCGTTGCTCAGCCCCTCCTGCACGATCCGGTACGCCTCACGGGACACGGCGGCGGGGACCGTGCCCGGATCGACCCGGGCGATGTACGACACGGGGACCCCGCAGCGGGCCAGCAGCCCGTCCAGCGCGTCGAGCGCCGGTCCCGTCGGCCCGTCCTCCCCCTCGTCACCCTGTCGCAACAGGCCCAGCACGGAGTCGAGTTCACCGACCGTGCGCCGGGTGGTCTCCTCGATCGCGGTCAACGCCTCACGTACGAACTCCGGGTCGCTGTCCAGCACCCGGCGGGCGGCCCCCGCCTGGAGCGTCACGGCGCTGAGCGCGTGGCCGACCGAGTCGTGCAGCTCCCGGGCGAGCCGGTTGCGGACCGCCAGGTCGGCCGCCCGGCGTTCGGCCGCGGCCAGCCGGTCGTCGGGGGTCGGGCCCAGCAGCACCGGAGCGCGGCCGGCCAGCAGCGCCCCGGCCGCCGCCGCGCAGCCGGCCAGGGCGACCAGCATCGCAAGACCGGCGAACGGCGCCAGGGCCAGCACCCACGGCCGGGTCAGTGCCCGGGGTAGATCGAGCACCGCCGAGTTCCGTACGGAGGAGAAGAACGGCAGCGCCATCACGCTCACCGCGAAGGGTGTCAACGCCAGCGTCATCCCGCTGATCACGGCGCCGAGCGCCAGATGCAGTGTGAACCAGCCCGCGGTCCGTACCCTCGCCTGCCGGGTCCTGGCCGGACCGTCGGCGAGCCGCTCCGCGGGGACACCGCACAGGGCGCGGACCGCGGCCACCGACAGCGGCCGGGCGAGTGGGAAGAGACCGGTGACCGCGGCCATCGGCAGGGCGTACGCGAACGCGGTCAGTTGCAGCGGCAGCGATGTGAAGACGCCGCCGTCGCGGTGGTACGTGCCGACGACCACGGTGCCGACCAGGAAGTACGGCATCAGCAGGGCGCCGCCGATGATCAGATGCAGCCAGCGCAGCCGGGCCTGCCGGCTGAGGAGCAGGGTCACGCGGACGGCACCGCCGGTTTCGTCGCCGCAGCGCGTTCCGCGAAGAAGTAGGCGCCCAGGGTGGCGACCAGGATCCCGACCAGCATCTGTACAGCGTAGGTGAGTTGCATCCCGGCCGCGGGCCGGTCGGCGATGTTGTCGACCGGGCCCAGCGCGGCGATGCACAGATAGCCGCCCCAGCAGCCCAGCACCCCGGAGCCGCCCCAGGCCAGCGCGAGCGGCACCTTGAGGGCGAGCGCACCGCGGCGGCGGAGGGCGAGCAGCAGGACACCGGCGACGGTGACGGCCGTGAACACTGTGTAGACCGCTTCGAGGGCGTAGAAGTCGCTCGTACGATCCGCGATCCGGGTCTCGTTCAGACCGGCGGTCGATCCGGTCGCCCAGAGGAGATGGACGACGCCGGGCACGAGCGCGAGCAGTGCGGCCACGACCGCGACGACCCGCAGCGCCGGTCCGGTCGGGCTCGGTGGCAGGTCGCTCAGCGTGCCCTGCCACAGATGACCCCAGCGTTCCCTGGCATACAGGACGAACAGGGCGCCGAGGGTCAGGCCCTGGAGGATGAAGCCGGTGTAGACGACGCCGTAGACCCACTCGTCGAGGAAGGAGCGCCCGTCCCCGCCGGACCCGGCGGTCGTTCCGCCGAACGCCTTCACCAGCAGCTGCAGCGGGAAGCCGGTCATGATCGGAAGCAGCAGCCCGGTCGCCACCCACATCGGCACGGTGAGCAGCCAGGCCGGGACCCGTCGCCCCCATGCCTGGGTGAGCAGCAGGGCGAGGACGACGGCCGTGCAGTCCAGCAGCACCGAGGCACCGTTGGCGACGAGCATCGCGGTGCGGTGGTCGAGCAGCATGCTGTCGGCGGGGATGCCGACGTGACTGCCCGCGATCCAGGCCGTCTTGAGCAAGATGTACGGCAGGCAGGAGGCGATCGCGAGGGTGCGGAGCACGGCGCGGGCCCGACCGGTGGGCGCGGGCTGCGCCGGTGCGGTCCGGGTGGCGGGCGCCGTCGGTGTCTGTGTCATGACATCCACGCTCGCGCGCCCCGTCCGCCCGCACGTCCTGCCCGGTGACGATCCGTCTCCGCCGCGCGGCGGAGACGGCCCTCACCCGCCGCTCAGTCCAGGGTGAAGAGCAGTTCGTCGGTCAGCTCGCCGCGGGCGTGCGCGAAGCCCCGGTCCTTGCCCGTGACGGTGAAGCCGCACTTCCGCAGCACCCGCACCGAACCGGCATTGTCGGCCGCCGCCCGGGCATGCAACGGCCGTTCCGGTACGGCGTCCAGCAGCGCCCGGAGCGCGGCGGTCGCGAACCCCCGGCCCCAGTGCGGCCGGTCGATCCAGTACGTGACCTGCCGGTCGCCCTCGGACCCGTACACCCCGGCGTTGCCCACCACCTTGCCGTCGGCGAGCACGGTCCGCATCACCACGGTGCGACTGTCCAGGATCCGGGCCCAGTGGGCCTCGAACGCGGGCCGGTCGCCAGGGTCCTGACTGGTGAACGCGGCTGTCCGGACCGAGTCCGGATCGGACATGTACGCGAAGAAGAGCGGCAGACCGCTGTCGCGCACCTCGCGCAGCGTGACCTCGGGCGCGTCCACGGGTCAGAGCCTGCGGGTGGCGAGCGTCAGCCGGTCCCGCGCGTCGAACAACGCGTCCTTGACCATCTGTTCGTGTGCCGGGGTGAGCCGGGCGACCGGCACCGAGCAGCTGATCGCGTCACGCGCCGGGGTGCGGTACGGGATCGCGACGCCGAAGCAGCGCAGCCCCAGGGTGTTCTCCTCGCGGTCCACGGCGTACCCCTGCTCGCGGATGAGGTGCAGTTCCTCGATCAGCTTCTCGCGGTCGGTGAGGGTGTGCTCGGTCAGTGCGGGCAGTGTCTCCGGCAGCATCGTGCGGACCTGCTCGTCGCTGTGGGTGGCCAGCAGCGCCTTGCCGAGCGAGGTGGAGTGGGCGGGCAGCCGGCGGCCGACACGGGTGAAGGGGCGCAGATAGTGCTGGGACTGGCGGGTGGCGAGGTAGACCACATTCGTACCGTCGAGACGGGCGAGGTGGATGGTCTCCGTGGTGTCGTCGGAGAGCCGGTCGAGCGTCGGGCGGGCGGCCGCGACGACCTCGTCGCCGT
The DNA here is from genome assembly GCF_040683105.1 of Streptomyces sp. NPDC051020. Lineage (NCBI taxonomy): Bacteria > Bacillati > Actinomycetota > Actinomycetes > Kitasatosporales > Streptomycetaceae > Streptomyces > Streptomyces sp. NPDC051020. The sequence continues at coordinate 24,496 of NZ_JBFBCG010000087.1, forward strand.
CGATGTACGAGGTGCCGACCAGCAGCGCCCGGACGCCGATGCCGTACCGGGTCCCTGTCGCGTCGGTCTCCACCCAGCCCAGCTCGACCAGGGTGCGCAGCAGCATGTAGAGGCTCGACTTGGGGTAGCCGACGGCCTCCTGCACGGCCGCCAGCGAATGCATGCCGGGGCGCCCGGCGAAGTGCTCGATCAGCTCCACCGTCCGTACCGCGGACTTGACCTGTGCCCCGCCTGAATCGGCAACCGCCATCGCCCTCGCCCCTTCCAGCCCACTTCTTGCCAACACTGAACGCCCGGAAATAGAGTCCCCCATATTCACGATCAGGAACTGCGTTCAGAATATCGAACAACTTCTGATGTGTGGCAGAGGCCGAAAGGAAACACGGTGGCAGCAGCACCAGTCTGGAGCGTCGACCCCCGCACCGGTAACCCGCGTGAGCAGGTTGCCGTGGAGGCTACGGCGGAGGAGGTCGACCGTGCGGTCCGGAGCGCACATGCCGTACGCGATGCGCTCGCCGACCGCACCGTACGCGCCGCATTCCTGCGTACCGCGGCGGATCTGCTCACCGAGGCCGGGGAGCATGTCATCGAGGCCGCCGACGCCGAGACCGCGCTCGGACCGGCCCGGCTCACCGGTGAACTCGCCCGCACCACCGCCCAGTTGCGCGCGTTCGCCGAGGTCGTCGACGAGGGCGCCTTCCTCGACATCCACATCGACCACGCGGACACCACCCGAACCCCGCCGTGGCCGGACCTGCGCCGCTACAAGATCCCGCTCGGCGTCGTCGCCGTCTACGCGGCCAGCAACTTCCCGCTCGCCTTCTCCGTCCCCGGCGGCGACACCGCCAGTGCCCTGGCGGCCGGCTGCCCGGTCGTCGTCAAGGCACACCCGGACCACCCCGCCACCTCGGAGCTCTGCGCCTCCGTGCTGCGCCGGGCCGCCGCGAAGGTCGGGCTGCCCGAGGACGTGCTGATCCTGGTGCACGGATTCGAGGCGGGCGTCGAGCTGATCAAGCACCCGCTCGTGGCCGCTGCCGGGTTCACCGGCTCTATCCGCGGCGGGCGGGCGCTGTTCGACGCCGCGGCCGCCCGGCCGGCCCCGATCCCGTTCCACGGCGAGCTCGGCTCCCTCAACCCCGTCGTCGTCACCGAGGCGGCCGCCGCCGAGCGCGGCGAGCAGATCGGTGCCGGGCTCGCAGGCTCAATGACCCTGGGCGCGGGCCAGTTCTGCACCAAGCCCGGCTTCGTCCTGGCACCCGCCGGCGAGACCGGCGACCGACTGCTCAAGGCGCTGACCGACGCGGTCAGCGACAGCGAGGCCGCGGTCATGCTCGACCACCGGATGCGCGACGCCTTCGTCGCAGGCGTACGCGAACGGGCCGAACTCCCCGACGTGGACGCCCCGGTCACCCCCGGCGCGGGCGGCGACCACACCGTCTCCGCCGGCTTCCTGACCGTTCCGGCAGAGCTGCTCGCCACCGAAGGGCCGCACGACGCGCTCCTGGAGGAATGCTTCGGCCCGGTCACCGTCGTCGCCCGCTACGCCTGCGAGGACGAGATCACCGCCGTCCTCTCCCGGCTCCCGGGCAACCTCACCGCCACCCTCCAGATCGCCACAGAGGGCGCCGACGCCGACGCCCCCGGACTCCTCGCGGCCCTCACCCCGCTGGCCGGCCGGGTCCTCGTCAACGGCTGGCCGACCGGAGTCGCCGTCGCTCCCGCCCAGCACCACGGCGGTCCCTACCCGGCCACCACCTCCACCTCCACGTCGGTCGGCGCCACCGCGATCGAGCGCTGGCTGCGCCCGGTCAGCTACCAGACGACTCCGGAGGCCCTGCTGCCGCCGGAGCTGCGAGAGGACAACCCGCTGGGCCTGCCGCGCCGCGTCGACGGTCGTCGCGCGTGACGGTGGGGCGGGGGTTCCGTCCTCAAGCGCCGGACGGGCTTGGGTGTGCGGGCGTGCCGTGTCCGGCGGGTTCGGGTCCACGGGGGTGGGAGGTTCCGTCCTCAAGCGCCGGACGGGCTTGGGGTGTGCGTCTGGTCCCTGGTGGCACCGTCGCCTTGTCGGGTGGGTGGTGGTCCGGGGCCCCTCCGGGGTGTCTCCTCGGGCGACGAACGTTCGGCGGGTACGCGAGGGGAGCCCGGGTCTTTGTTCGTCGCCCTGCGGGGACTCCCCTGCACGGCCCCGGACCGGCCGTCCCGCGTCAGCGGCCCGGTGTGCCCTCCTGTCACGACCTCCGGGGCGCAGGCG
>NZ_JBFBCG010000088.1:0-26403 GCF_040683105.1 Streptomyces sp. NPDC051020
ACTGGACCACCGGCCCCCTCGACCGCACCCGCCACAGCCGGCTCGAACGACTCAACTACCGACTCTCCGCCTGAACGAATTGGGCAGCAGAGTCCTCGTGGTCAACAAAACCGACCTCGCGCCGTATGTCGGAGCTGACCTGGACATCATGGCGGCCGACGCGAAGAAGCAGCGCGGCGCTCTGCCGGTCGCATTCACCAGCCTCGCCTCGACCGACGGGATCCGTCCGGTCGCCGACTGGGTCACCGGGTGTCTTACCGCGTGGCGTGCCGGGGCCGCCGCGTGACCGGCACCACGCAACTCCCGGACGAAGCGCCCTGTGCGGTTCAGGCGCACACGCCCTGCACCCAGCCGACCGGCCCTCACCCCACCGGCGTCCGCGCCACGGCCCGTATCCGAGCCGCCCACAACGGCCGCGCCACGACGCTCCCGCTCCTGCACAGCGACGGTCCCTTCCACCTGCGCCGGCTGCGAACCCGCGACGGGCAGGCGCGGGTCAGCGTGATCGGGGCCATGAGCGCACCGCTCGGCGGGGACCGCCTCGCACTCGACATCGCGGCCGAAGCGCGAGCCGAACTGGAGGTGACCACGGCAGCCGCCACCATCGCCCTGCGCGGCTCCACCACCGCCCCCGCAACCTACGACGTCCGGCTCACCGTCGGCGAGAACGCATCCCTGAACTGGCTGCCAGAGCCGTTGATCAGCACCCGAGGCAGCACCCTGCACCAGTCCTACACCGTGGAACTCACCTCCACCTCCCGCCTGCTGTTGCGGGAGGAACAGCTCCTCGGCCGCGCAGCGGAGCCCCCCGGTCATCTCTCCACCCGCCTGACAGTGCGGCGCGACGGCCGACTGCTCCTTGACCAGCACACCGCCTACGGTGGCCCCGCGCCGGCATGGGACGGCCCGGCAGTCCTGGGCGGGCACCACACGGCCGGACAACTCCTCGTCGTGCACCCCCAGCTAGCTGCAGACCAGAAGCCGTTTCTCATCGGTGACGACCCAGAGGAGGGATGCGCCGTCCTCGCCCCTCTCGCCTACGGGCCAGCGCTGCTGGCCACCGCCGTCGCACCCACACCAGCCCACCTACGCCGCATCCTCGACACGGCTCTCGCGCACGTCGTGATCGCGCAGGAGTCGGTATAGGCGAGATTCAGGAGTCGGTGTAGGCGAGATTGGTGCAGCTCAACCGGCACTCCCCATCGTTAGTCCCGTCCTCCGCAGGAAGTCCGGCGTCGAGCCGCGCCTTGCGGTGAAGTGCTCAGTCGCTCGCCCCTTCGCTGACATCAGCCGCGTAGGCGGCCCAGTCCCCGGCTGCTTGTCGGTCTACCGCCCAGGGCGCGTACGGACGCTCGTGGTTTGCCGACGAGAGTCATTGATTCCGGCCTCGGGCGGTGTCGACGACCGCCCCAATGCTGGAACTCGATCGTCGGGCAGGACTGTGGAGAGAGGTCCGGCTTGCGAGCGTTCGCTGAAGCGGAGTCCGGCGGTCGTCAACTCCACGACGACATACGTACAAGACCGACCGTCGGCAGCCCATGCATCATCCCCGCATGGGTGAATACGACATTGAGCACTCGCATGGGATGCACGTGGTCCACGACGGCCCGCGGCAGGCGCCCCCGCTGTTGCTCATCCACGGATCAGCGGCCTCGGGCGCCACTTGGAGCCCGCTGGTCCCGACACTCGCCAGCCACCATCACGTCATCCGGGTCGACCTCCCGGGCTGCGGCCAGTCCCCGCCCGCGCCGTCGTACGACGTGCCCGTGCAGGCGGGCCGGGTGGCGGCAGTGCTCGACGACCTCGGCCTCCACCCCGCCGCCGTGGTCGGGCACTCCAGCGGCGGCTACGTCGCCACCGCGCTTGCCGAACAGCGCCCCGACCTGGTGAGATCGCTCGCGCTGATCAGCTCCGGCCCGAGTCCCGATGCACTCCTTCCGCAGCCATTCCTCCTTCGGGTCCTGTTGGCCCCGCCTCTCGGCCCGCTCCTGTGGGCGAGGCGTTCGGACGCGATGATCCGCAGGGGGATCAGCGTGACGGCCGCTCGCCCGGTGGATGTCCCGGACGACTTGGTCGCCGACTTGCGGCGCATCACGTACCGCACGACCAGGACGGTGCTGCGCTGCAACGGCGCCTACATCGCCGAGCGGAGCGTGCCCGAGCGCCTCACCGCCCTCGAAGTGCCACTGCTGGTGATCTTCGGCACTGCGGACCCTCGCTGGAAACCGTCGTCGGCGCATCAGTACGACGCGGTGCCGAACGCGCGAGTCGAGCTGCTGCCCGGCGTCGGGCACATGGCCATGTTCGAAGAGCCTGAGAGGACCAGCGAACTGCTGCTGGACTTCACGGCAACGGGCGCTGACACCCCGCCCGTGCATCCCTGAGACCAAGTGCCGGTCGCGGCACTAGACTGGTCAGGTGTTGTCGACGGGGGTACCACCCGACTGGACGGGCGTGGACGTCGCAATCCCGCGCCCGTCAGTTCGCCTGCCGGGGATCAGCATGGCCGGGTTCCGCCAATGTGCCCCCGTACCCGTGGACATCGCCATGGTCGCGCACCCCTCTGTCACCCTTCTCGTCGACCTGAGCGAGGGAGAAGGCCTCGTCTACGACACGCATGACCGGCACGGGCGCGGCAGTGTCGTCGTCGGACTTCTCCCCGGCGATCTTCGGGCAGGTGGCCGGGTGGGTGAGTGCCTCCAGATTCGACTGGAGCCGGTTGTGGCGGCTGCGGTGCTCGGTGCATCGACCGAGCTCAGCGGGACGGTGGTATCCCTTGATGATGTCTGGGGCTGCGACGCCGAGCGAGCCGAGGACAGGCTGCGCGCCGCCGACTCGTGGGACGAACGATTCACGATCGCGGTGGACATCCTCGGCCGGAGGCTGGGTCCCCAACCCCGCGTCGATCCGGAGGTCGCCTACACCTGGCGGCGGACGCTCAGCCGCCGGGGGCGGGTGCGGGTCGACCGCCTGGCGGACGAGGTCGGCTGGAGCCGCAAGCGCCTGTCGGCCCGCTTCCGATCACAGCTCGGCATCACACCCAAACGGGCCGCCCGACTGGTGCGGTTCGACCACGCCGCCCACCTTCTCGCCGCGGGTCACAACGCCGCCGGCGTTGCCGCCGAGAGCGGCTACGTCGACCAACCCCACCTCCACCGCGAGGTCAAATCGTTCACCGGGCTTACGCCCACGGCCGTGGCCGTCGCGCCGTGGCTCGCGATTGACGACGTTGCATGGCCGGCTTCATCGCCAACCCGGAGCCCTGTGGCGGGTGACGAACGCATCCCCGACCTCAGCTGAGGACACCGGTCCCTCGTGGGGCCTCGGTGCCGCGCTGGGCGGTGGGTACGGGTGTGCCTCTCGGAGGTTCAGGAGGGATTCGGCCGCCCACGCGCCGCGCTGTGCCGAGGGGAGCACGCCCATCACGAGGTCGCCTTCCCCGCGGCCCGGGACGGTGCGAACCTCGACCTCGGCGGGGCAGGCAGGTCTGCCGCTCAACCGCCTCCGTGATGGCAAGGGCCGACTGACGCCGGCATGCGCTATGATTGATCTTGGAAGTTCGCCGCAACTCACGGCGACTGACGCTGCGTTGGTGGTCCAAGGAAAGGCGCCCCGCTTCCTGCGGGGAAATGCAGGTGCAAGGCCTGCCCAGCGCTCGCTCACGAAGCCCTTCTCCCGACGGGGGAAGGGCTTCGTCACGTTCCCCGCGCGCTCCGGAAAACTTCCGCGCGGCCTTCACCCACGAAGACCCCACAACAGCGACCGCGGGCGCGCGGCACCGTGCGTGCAGCGCACCTCTGCCGCGGTGGGAGCGGTTCTCAGCGGACCGTCACGTCGAAGGCCGACGACGCCGTGGCGCCACTCACGATGCGCAGGTCGTTCTTGCCCTTCAGTCCGAGTTTGACGCCGAGCGAGTAGGAGCCGTCCCGCGAGATGCTCGTGGACGCGGGCAGGCTGACCCACTTGCCGTGCTGCTCCTGCTGAAGGATCACCTTGCTGCCTGCCTTGAGACCGGTGGTCTGGCCCGTGACCCGGAACAGCTGCCAGGCACGGACGGAGGACACCGACGGCTTGGCCGTGATGCCGGCCCCGGCGGGCACGGTCTTCTGGGGGACGGCAACCGGGGTTGCGGTGTGTGCGGCCGGGGTTGCTGCCATCGCGGTGCCCGCGAGGGCGAGGGAAGCCGCGCCGAGGACACCGACGACAGCTGTGCGCAGGGAGCGCCGCTTCGAGACCATCATAGATCTGCCCCTTTCTATGGTGAGAACAGCCTTTCGCACCAAAGGGCACCTACGTGCCGATTGGCGTAGTCACTAGAAACGACGACACAGCGGAGGCAGACGTTCATCGGGTCTTTGTCGCTGTCTTGTAACAGCCGAGCGGGACCGGGGGCGATGACGCCAGGAGCAGCTTGGCGGTGCCGCGAAACCACGTTGACGCATTGAGCACGACTACCGCGGAATGAAGCAGGCCCTGGGCCTGGCCCACTTCGACCGTGAAGATGCCGAACTGCATGGGTCCCTCTTCTTCCGGCCATCGTGTGCGGTGGGGAACGCTGGGCGCCGGGTGCACGACCGTCATGACTGTCCGCGCACCGGGACGTGCCCTCCAGTGCCCTTCTCCCGCGCGTCGGCGCCGTGCACCTTCGCCCGGCACGGATGATGACCGCTGGGGGCGGCTACAGATCCGGTGCCCTCTACTGGGAGAGGAGTTCTTCGATGGCTGATGAACCGGTATTGGTGCTTGCGGCAACCGGTGGACAGGGCAGGGCCGTGATCGACGCGCTGCTGGCCCGCGGGGCCCGGATCAGGGCGCTGGTCCGCGACCCCGGCCGCAGTGCCGCGCGGAAACTGGCCGACCGAGACGTCGACGTGGTGGCGGGGTCCCTGAGCGAACCCGGGTCGCTCGCCGCGGCCATGCAGGGGGTGGCCGGTGTCTTCGCGTTCACCACACCCTTCGAGGCCGGTGTCGAGGCGGAGGTGGGCCAGGGGCGTGCCATCCTCTCCGCCGCGGCGCAGGAGCGCGTCCCGCATCTCGTGTTCAGCTCGGTCGCCGGGGCTGACCAGGACAGCGGCGTACCGCACTTCGAGAGCAAGGCGCGCATCGAGGCGGAACTGACCGCGGGTGATGTGCCGTACACGATCCTGGGACCGACGTACTTCTTCGACAACGCACTCGGCGGAGCGGAACGCATCCTCGACGGTGTTCTCGATCTGCCGCTGCCGCCCGATCGGCCGTTGCAGCAGCTCGCCCGCCCCGACCTCGGCGCGTTCGCGGCGGAAGTGCTGCTCAATCCTGCTCCGTATGTCGGGCGGCGTATCGAACTGGCCTCCGACGCCCCCACTCCGGCGCAGATGGCGGCTGCGCTCGGTGCCGTGCTGGGACGGGAAGTCCGCCATGAGCGCGTACCACTGACGGCCATCGGCAATCCGGACATGCATGCGATGTGGACGTTCCTGAATGGCCCCGGCTACCGCGTCGACATCCCCGCACTCCACGATGCTCACCCGGAGATCCGCTGGACCGGCTTCGCCGACTGGGCGGACCGCACCTGGGCGACAGCCCGCTGAAGCGGGCGTCCACCTCTGGTCGGCTCGCCGGGCAGCGAGCACGAGCTCGCCCGGCGAGCCCTACCGCCCCCTGGAGCGCACGAATTCACGCGATGTGGCGAACAGGCCGCGCCGGCACGCCCTCTTCAGCCTGCCATCAGGGCCGGATCGCTCGTACCCGCCTCGCCCGTCTCGACGTGTCCGGCAAAGCGGCGCAGGAACGTGGAATCCGTGTCGGAGACCACCGAGATGTCGTACCAGCGGCTGCTCCCCCGTAGGTCCACCGAGTGGTTCACGGTCGCGCCCGCCCGCACCGTGAACGTCTGGACAGAACCGCTGTAGGCGTCGCTCAGCGTCACATGAGCGTCTCCAGAACCAGTATGAGTCATCGTCAGGTCGAGATTCCCATTGGTGGCGTTGTGGCGGGCGGTCACCTCGGGCCCTGCCGCTTTGCCGGGTCCCTTGAAGGTACGAAGGAATCCGTTCGGACCGTACACGCTGAGGTTGGTCACTCCGTTCGAATAGGCCGTGTTCCAGGTGTCGAAGAGCGACTTTCCGGCCTCGGCGGTGTATGTCCACGGTCCGTCGGTACGGTTCGCGGACGTCACCAGGAACTGCGCCCCGGCCGCGGCACCGCCGCTGAAGGTCAGGGTGTACTTTCCGGTCGCCGGATTCGCCGAACCGTCCACGAACGGCGCGTACAGCAGCGGCCGGGTGGGCCGGGAACCCGGTTCCTGTCTGGGAACGCTACCGACGGCGGGCGGCACGGGCACGTAGTCGGGATGCCGGTTGCGGTCCGGCGGCACGTACCCGTCGGTGGAGGGGAGGGCGACGGGGGCGGTATCCGTACGGCGGAAGTCGAACGCGGAGGTAAGGTCACCGCAGATGGCGCGTCGCCAGGGCGAGATGTTCGGTTCCCTCACCCCGAAGCGTCGCTCCATGAACCGGATGATCGAGGTGTGGTCGAAGACCTCGGAGCACGAGAACCCTCCGGTGCTCCACGGCGAGACGATCAGCATCGGAACGCGCTGCCCCAGACCGTACGGGCCAGCGGCGTATCTGATGTTGCCCGCAAACCAGTCGGCGGATGTCGCCACGGTGGACAGCCCCTGCGCGGCCCCGGACGGCGGGTACGGCGGCACGATGTGATCGAAGAATCCGTCGTTCTCGTCGTACGTGATGAACAGGGCTGTGCTGCCCCATACCTCCGGGTTGGACGTCAGCGCGTCCAGTACCTGCGCGATGTACCAGGCACCGTAATTCGCAGGCCAGTTGGGATGCTCAGTGAAGGCTTCCGGGGCGGCGATCCAGGAGATCTTCGGAAGGACCCCGGCCTTCACATCGGCCCTCAGCCTGTCGAAGAGCCCGTCGCCGTTCTTGGCGTCAGTGCCGGTGCGAGCCTTGTCGTAAAGCGGGTCGCCGGGCTTGGCCTTTCGGTAATTGTTGAAGTACAGCAGCGAGTTGTCGCCGTAGTTCCCCCGGTACGCGTCGCTGATCCATCCCCAGGACCCTGCGGCATCGAGCCCGTCACCGATGTCCTGGTAGATCTTCCAGGACACCCCGGCCTGCTCCAGCCGTTCGGGGTAGGTCGTCCACCCGTACCCCGCTTCTTCGTTCCCGAGCACGGGGCCGCCGCCGGTGCCGTCGTTGCCGGTGTATCCCGTCCACATGTAGTAGCGGTTCGGATCCGTTGAGCCGATGAAGGAGCAGTGGTATGCGTCGCAGACGGTGAACGCGTCGGCGAGGGCGTAGTGGAACGGTATGTCCTCGCGGGTGAGGTAGGCCATCGTCGTCGCCGACTTGGCGGGCACCCACGTGTCGTACGCGCCCTTGTTGAACGCCCGGTGGCCGCCCGCCCAGTCGTGGTTGAGGTCCTGGATGAACTGGAGTCCGAGGTTGTCGGCCGTCGGCCGGAACGGCAGCACGTCCTTGGTTCCGGACGACTGGTGCCACACCGGTTTACCGCTGGGCAATGTCACCGGACGTGGGTCACCGAAGCCGCGTACACCCCTCAGTGTGCCGAAGTAGTGGTCGAACGAGCGGTTCTCCTGCATCAGCACGACGATGTGCTCGACGTCCTCGAGGGTGCCAGTGGCGCCCTTCGCCGGGAGGGAGGCAGCGCGGGCGATGCTGTTCGACAGCATGGTGAAGGCGGCTGCGCCTCCGGCGAGTTGCATGAAGCGACGTCGGTCGAGCTCAGCCATGGATGAGGACCTCTGTGGGGTGAGGAGTTGTGGGGGCGAATGCGACTGGAGTGTTACAGAGCCCGCCGGGCTGCGAAAGACCGACGCGATGTGGACAGGGTGGCGATCCGCCGAACAGCAGTTGGCGGGCTGGCGCACGACCGGCGTGGCGGGCGCGGCCGCGGTGGCCCGTCCGACCCTGCTCCTCCGGACAGGCCGGAGGGCCGCCCGGACGGTTCGGACGGCCCTCGGTTTCTCTTCGATATGCGTCAACCGTGCAGCGGCACACCGATGGTGGCGCGCCATGCGCTTCGTTTCCGGCGACAGGGCGGCAATCCGGTTGCCGAGCTCCTCGCCGACGGAGTATTTGTCCTTCCCGCCCAGAAATCAGTCGTACACCCGGACGGGGTGCAGCCTGGTGGTGTCGATCAGGTGCGCACTGGACTCGTACTCTGTCATATGGCCTTCTCCCCGGCTCTGATCAGTCGACGACAGTGCCCGCGCCGAGTCACTCCTTGACGCCGATTCCACCAAAGGCATCGACGTCGGCGGAAACGGTCGCGCTCTCGGCGTCGGGCCGCCACTCGCTGAGCCGGACAAAGCCCGGGTCGAGGATTCGCAGCCCGTCGAAGAGAGTGACGATCTCGCTCGGCTCGCGGACGTAATAAGGCACTGCGCCGCTCTCGATGTATGCCTTCTCTGCGGCGATCATGCCCTCGCTGGTACGCGTGCCGTCGTACACCACGAGGTGGCTGCCGGACGGCAGGCCCGCCATCAGCCGGCCCACCACCTCTCGCGCCCGCGAGAAGTCGCCCGCGTGACCGAGTATGCCGAGCAGCATCAGGGCCACAGGCCGGTCGAAGTCGAGTGTCTTCGCGGCCTCGGCAAGGATGGCGTCCGGCTCGTAGAAGTCGGCATCGATGTAGTCGGTGGCTCCCTCGGGTGAGCTGGTGAGCAGGGCACGAGCGTGCGCGAGGACGAGCGGGTCGTTGTCCACGTACACGATGCGTGACTCGGGGGCGATGCCCTGAGCCACCTGGTGTGTGTTGTCCGCAGTGGGCAGGCCGGTCCCGATGTCCAGGAACTGCCGGACACCCTGATCCTCCACCAGGTGACTCACCGAGCGGCGCAGGAACTGCCGTCCCGCTACCGCTACGTCAACAAGGCCCGGGAAGAACTCTTTGATCTGGTCGCCGATCTCACGGTCGACCTCGTAGTTGTCGTTGCCGCCGACGAAATAGTTCCAGAAGCGGGCGGAGTGCGGCCTGGTTGTGTCGATCGGTTCCGACATCGGCCTGGCGAGCCGACTGACGGACGGCTGCTGCTCACTCATGAAGACCTCCAAGCCCCACAAACGATCAAACGACGGCCACAACTTACCTGTACGTTCATGTTGTTGCGGCTGGTTCCGGACACTGGTGGCACAGTTCAGTTCCCCGCGCGGCAGCGCGGCACCTGCCCCTGTTTCCCCCTTCGATGTCGATCCCCAGGGATCTCTCGAGGTTGTCCCCCTGAAGTCGGGGGAAGATGCCCGCGACGTGCAGCCCGGCCAAGCAGATGGTCGCCGTCTCCCGCCCCGGCCACCCGCCGAGGGCTCGCCCGCCATTCACGGCCTCGTCCCCACCCTTGGCCAGCCCGGGCACCGCTGCGTCGACGGCGACATCTGGTGCTCGCACGGCGATCCGGAGCGGATCGGCGCTTGTCTGGTGCCGAAGGAGCGCCGGAGCAGTTCGCACGAGCGGAAGGGCTGGTCGCTGCTGGTGGCGTCGTGCCGACTGGCCAGGACGCGACGGCCATCGGTCGGGTGGTGCTGGACAAGATCAAGATGCGCGACGCCACTGCGCCGGAGGAGTACCGAAGCGCCTGCTGAAGGCGGCTTCGGAGGTGTAGCCGACCTCGCGAGCGATCGCGCTGACCGGTTGCTGCGTGCTGCGCAGCAGGGTGGCGACGACCTCCGGGCGGCATTCGGCGAGGTGGGCCGCTGGGGAGCGGCGGCGGGCGCATCATCGAAGGTGTGGAGACCATCGACGAGGAGTGGCGATGAGGCTGTCGTTCCTTGAGCCCCTCTACGCGGAGCCGGGCCCGTACGTCTCCGTGTACCTGGACACCTCCCGAGACGTCGACCATCCCGAGCGGGCGATCGCGCTGCGCTGGCGGCGACTGCGCGAGAGCCTGTCCCGTCAGGGCGCGGACCGGTCTCTGCTGAACGCGCTGGAGGAGGTCGTCGGCGCCGACACAGAGGTGCCGGGGGTGCACGGGCAGGCCGTCTTCGCCGCCCACGGCACGCTCGTCCTGGACGGGGAGCTTCCGAGCCCGCCCGAGCACGACTCCGCGCGCTACAGCACCCTGCCGGACGCGATGCCCCTGGTCACCCAGCACGTGCCAGAGATCCCCTACATGGCCGTGGTCGTCCACTACGGCGGCCTTCCGACCGCCGCCACCCACGGCTGGGTGACGCTCGAGGCGGAGACCGGCACCTGGCCCGCGTCCACCGTCACTCCTGGTGAGCGGCTGCACCGCAGGGTCGCGGTGGCGACCTGGCACCGCGCCTCCGTCCGGCTCGGCCACCGGCTGGACGAGCGGGCGCGGCGCGCTCATACCGACGCCGTCGTCGTGGGCGGGGACGAGTGGGCGTGCAACGTACTGATCCGCCGTCTGCCGCACACCTTGCGGGACAAGGTCGTGCGCGTGGGCGGCCCCACCCCCACCGACACCGGACGCGCCCTGCTGGAGCCACAGCTCGACGGCGTCTTCCGCGGCCGCATGGCCGCGCACGACTGGGAACTCGTGGATATCTTCATCAGCCGGCGTGCCCTGGACGGGCCCCTGACGGAGGGGCTGGCCGCCACCGTCGCCGCCCTCCAGCGGGGTCAGGTCGCGGTGCTGCTGCTGAACCGGCCGCCCGACTCCTCGCTGCGGCTCTGGGTCGGCTCCCGGCCCGCCCAGCTCGCTCTGACCGAGGCGGAGCTGGTGTCCTTCGGTGTGCGGGCCCCGCGCGAGGAGCGCGCCGACGAGGCCCTCGTCCGGGCCCTCGTCGGCACCGGTGCCGAGCTGGTCGTCGTACCGGAGAGTGCGCTGAGGCTGTACGAGGGCGTGGGCGCCCTGCTGCGGTACACCGACGCGAGTACCCCGTCCTGACGCCGACGCGCTCTGCTGCCCGGAGCACCGGCTGATGCGCTCAGCGCTGATAGGTCCCGACCAGGGTGCCGGAGGCCAGCTCCCGGCCCTTCAGGGCACGGTGCACGTCCTCGGCACCCGGGTGTCCGTGCAGCGGCAGCGGCTCGGACAGGGCGTACAGGCGGAAGAAGTAACGGTGCGGCCCGTGCCCCGGGGGCGGCATCGGCCCTCCCCAGCCCATGCGCCCGAAGCCGTTGGGCCACGGCAGGCCGCCCTGGGGCTTCTGCCCCTCCGCCGCCCCGGTGGTCCCCGGATCGATGCCGGTCACCAGCCAGTGCAGAAAGGTCGTCCCCGGCGCGTCCGGGTCCTCGCACAGGAGCACCAGCTCCGTGGCCTCGTGGGGCACCCCCGACCAGGTCAGGGGCGGCGAGATGTTCTCTCCCTCCCCGCTGTACCGACGGGGGATCACCGTATGGTCGTCGAACGCGGTGCTGCTGAGTTCAATTCCGCTCATGCGCGCCGCCATACCCGCAAGGACGGCACCGCCACCGGTCCGCCACCGCAAAGCCCCCGTTCGGCCGAGCCCGACCGGCCCGCCTCCACCAGGCGGGGTGAGGATGGCTGTGTGCCGACAAGGATCCTGCTCGAGGCCCGCCCTGGCGTGGGCAAGACAACCGCCCTGCGCCGACTGGCTGCGCTGCTGCCCACCCGCGCAGCCACCGGCTTCACCACGCAGGAGATCAGGCAGTCCGGCGCCCGCGTCGGTTTCGCCCTGGAGACCCTGGCGGGTCGACGGCAGGTGCTCGCCCATGTCGACCTGCCCGGTCCGCCGAGAGTGGGGAAGTACGGGGTCGACCTGGACGTCATGGAACGACTGGCGCTGCCGTCGCTGCGGCCGGCGGCGACCGACGAGGCGCCAGGCCGACTGGTGCTCATCGACGAGCTGGGCCGGATGGAACTGGCGTGCACGGCGTTCCGCGACGCGGTCGAGGCGCTGTTCGCGGCAGAGGTCGACGTCGTCGCTACGGTCCACGCACACCGTGACCCGTTCACCGACGCCCTCAAGCGACGTACCGACATCGATGTCGTCCACCTCACGCCGGCCAACCGGGACGCCCTGCCCGGGGAGCTCGCGTCCCGACTGCAGCAGCCCGGGGCGCACGAAGGGCCTAGATGATCGATTTCAAGGGTATGTGCCGTAGGCGGTCAGTGAGCGCAGGACGGGCTGTCCAGCCCGGTCGTTGTGCCCGCTGGCGGTGGTCGGCGTGAGCATGCGCTGCATGACGCGGGCGACGACGTCGGCGGGTGTGCGGCCGTGGCGCTGTTCGAGGTTGAGCCGGCCCTTGACCTTCCGTGCCAGGCAGACCCGGGTCCTCGTCATCACCTGGCGGGAGGTGGCCCACGCCGAACTGCCCGAACTCCCTGGCCCGCAGCCGACTTGATCGCCCGCCGGTCCACCGATGGCGCTTCGAGCCGCTGGAGGTCCGTCAGCGGGACTCACGTCCCGGACACTGTCCCGATCTTCGTCCGCCGACCCACTGAACCCCCTTTCACCTCACACCGACCTGCGGGAACGCCGCGGCCGATTCTTCCGTCAAGCAGGAGGCCATAGAAGATATGTACGGGACTTGAGGTTCTCAAGTGGACAAGAAAATCGCGGGACTGGCGTTCACCGGCATCCTGCTCATATCGGGCTGCTCGGCAGGCTCCCAGGCGGCAGAGCCTGCCGCTTCGAGCTCCGTTCGCGCGCCGGCGGCGTCCCCCCGGGCGGAAGACACAGCGCCCGTCGCAGGCACCGCGCACGACGCCGCGGCCTTCCGCACCTGGGGCCTCAAGCCTCTCGCCGCACCGCCCGCCCCGCCGAAGGTCAAGCCGGTAAAACGCCGGGCGGGCGAACCGGTGCCGGTCATCAGTGACATACCCACCAAAGACAAAATCGTCTTCATCACCTTCGACGACGGCGCCGAGAAAGACCCCGGGTTCGTGAAAATGATGCGCGAACTGAAGGTCCCCTTCACGATGTTCCTGACCGACTCGGCCATCAGCGCCGACTACGGCTACTTCAAGCCGCTGCAGCAACTCGGGAACCCGATTCAGAACCACACTCTGACCCACCCCAACCTGCCCACCGAGAGCGCGGCCGCGCAGCGCGAGGAGATCTGCGGCCAGCAGACCAGGCTCGGCAAGGAGTACGGAACCGTCCCGCGTCTGCTGCGACCGCCCTACGGCAACTGGAACGAGAGCACTCGCAGCGCCGCGGGACAGTGCGGAGTCGAGGCGATCGTGCTCTGGCGCGAGTCCATGCAGATCACCAACATGCGATACCAGCGTGCCGACAAGAAACTCCACCCCGGCGACATCATCCTGGCCCACTTCCGTGGCCCCGAAGAGCTCAAGGGACACTCGATGACCGAGATGACGGCGAACATGCTGCGCCACATCCAGGAACAGGGCTTCACGGTGGCACGTCTGGAGGACTACATCTGACGCACAGACAGGTCATTTCCGAGGTCGTCGCCACCGTATCGCGCGTCGACGGTGCACTGGATCACTGACCTGCGGTCCGGGGCGGCTACCCGGCACTTCTCCGCACCAGCCCCACGATGACGGCATCCAGCTGCCCTGACGGCACGTCCGGGTGTCGTCGCCGAGACTCTGGCGGACCGCGGCGTCACCTACGCAGCGGTGGAACCGAGGTGGGGGCGGAAGCGTACGCACCCTTGGCCGGGAGCGGTCACTGCACCCCGTGCGGCCGAAACTGGATGCTGATGCGCCCTCCCGCGGCCCGCGAGGTCTTGGGGACGGCGTGCTCCCAGGTCCGCTGGCAGGAACCGCCCATCACGATCAGGTCGCCGTGTCCGAGCGGCCGCCGGACGACATCGCCGCCGCGGCGCGGGCGCAGCAGCAGGTCGCGGGGCGCTCCCACGGAGAGGATGGCGACCATCGTGTCCTCGCGGGCGCCCCTGCCGATGCGGTCTCCGTGCCAGGCCACGCTGTCGTGCCCGTCGCGGTAGTAACACAGGCCGGCTGTTGTGAAGGGTTCACCGAGCTCGGCAGCGTAGTGCGTGGAGAGTGCCTGCCGCGCCTCGTCGAGGACGGGGTGCGGCAGCGCTTCGCCGGCGCGGTAGAAGGCGAGCAGGCGCGGGACGTCCACGACCCGCTCGTACATCTGCCGTCGCTCGGCCTTCCAGGGAACGTCCGTGGCCAGCTGTTCGAACAGAGAGTCGGCGCCACTCAGCCAGCCCGGCAGGAGGTCGATCCAGGCGCCGTCGCCGAGCCCTGTTCGGCGGAGGCCGTCCAGTGGGCATAGAAACGCCTCGTCGCTCTGATCGAACAGAGACCCCTGGAGCTGGTGCGATGCCATACCTGCAGCCTACCCAAAATCGAACACGTGCGCTATTGGTAAAGGTCCCGCGCTTCCGCCACCCATGGACGCCTCGGCGTTGCGGGTGGGCGCGGCGTAGAGGCCGGCCAGCCCGGGGACTGTCCCGGCAGACACCGGCCCTCCCGTGCGCCGGGAATAGCGGATCAATGCGCGGCGTGCACCGCCGCGGCCCCGCTCCCCCCTGGTCACGCGTACCGACACGTAGCGCCCATATCGTCTAAATTAGTGCAAGTGGGGTTGTGGCTGTCTGTGGTCACGCCGGACTTGCGGGACTGCGTCAACACGGCTGCACGTGTACTGAGACAGCGTGACCCGGTCCGGCCGGGCCACGGGGACGGATAGCCATGACCGACGGCCAACAGGGTCCAGAAGACCACGGTCCGGACCCCCTCGGAGACTTCCTCTCGCACTTTCTCGGCACCGGACAGGATGGGGAGCCGCCCGACCCGCGGCGTATCGACTTCAGCCGTATGTTGAGCGGTCCCGCACGGCAGCTCGTCACCGTCGCAGCGTCCTATGCCGCCCGGCACGGGAGTACCGACCTCGACACGGAGCACCTCCTGCGGGCCGCGCTCACCACCGAGCCGACTCGTCGCCTGGTCTCGCGAGCGGGCGCCGATCCCGACGCGCTCGCCGCCGAGATCGACCGGCAGGCCGGGGAAGGGCCACGAAGCCACTTCATCGCCGTCACGCCGGCGGTCAAGCGCGCTCTGCTCGACGCCCATGAGATCGCGCGCTCCACCGGGGCCTCCTACATCGGCCCGGAACACGTGCTGGCGGCACTCGCCGCCAACCGCGACTCCACAGCGGGGCAAATGCTCAACGCCGCGCACTTCTCGCCGCCCCCCGGCGCCCGGGACGGCCACGGGCCCGTGCCCGGCAGCGCCGGCCAGCGTACCGGCCCCGGCGAGCGGAACACCCCCAACCTGGACAAGTTCGGCCGCGACCTCACCGACCTGGCCCGGGAGGGCCGTATTGACCCGGTCATCGGCCGTGACGAGGAGATCGAGCAGACCATTGAGATCCTCGCCCGTCGAGGCAAGAACAATCCCGTCATGATCGGCGAAGCCGGAGTGGGCAAGACCGCCATTGTCGAGGGACTGGCCCAGCGCATCGCGGACAGCGACGTGCCGGACATCCTGCTCGATCGGCGTGTCATCCAGCTCGACCTCTCAGGAGTCGTTGCCGGTACCCGCTTCCGTGGGGACTTCGAGGAACGGCTCAACGGCCTCATCGAGGAAATCCGCGCCCACTCGGGCGAGCTGATCGTCTTCATCGACGAGCTGCACACCGTCGTCGGGGCGGGCGGCGGCTCCGAAGGCGGCCCGATGGACGCGAGCAATATGCTCAAGCCCGCCCTTGCCCGCGGCGACCTCCATGTCGTGGGGGCCAGCACGCTCGAGGAGTACCGCCGCTACATCGAGAAGGACGCCGGGCTTGCCCGCAGGTTCCAGCCGGTTCTGGTGCCCGAGCCCAGCTCGGCGGACGCCGTCGAGATCCTCCGCGGTCTCCAGGACCGCTACGAAGCCCATCACCAGGTTCGCTACACCGATGAGGCGCTGCTCGCCGCCGTCGAGCTGTCCGACCGCTACCTCACCGACTTCCATCTGCCCGACAAGGCGATCGACCTCATGGACCAGGCCGGCGCCCGGGTCCGGCTGCGCTCCTCCACCCGCGGCACCGACATCCGCGCCCTGGAACGCGAAGTGGAGCAACTCACACGGGACAAGGACCAGGCCGTCGCCGCCGAGCAGTACGAGCGGGCGACCGAGCTTCGCGACCGGCTCGCCGACCTCGAACAGCGGATCGACCAGGCAAACCACGCGCCGCAGCCGCGCAGCCATGTCGCCGAGGTCAGCGTCGAAGACATCGCCGACATCGTGTCCCGCCGGACCGGAATTCCCGTCAGCAGCCTCACCCAGGAGGAGCGGGACCGACTGCTGAACCTGGAGCAACATCTGCACCAGCGCGTCATCGGGCAGGACGAAGCGGTGACCGCCGTCGCCGACGCCGTCCTGCGCTCGCGAGCCGGCCTGGCCGACCCCGGTCGCCCGATCGGGAGCTTCCTCTTCCTCGGTCCCACCGGCGTCGGCAAGACCGAACTCGCCCGCGCGCTCGCGGAGGCACTCTTCGGCAGCGAGGACCGGATGATCCGCCTCGACATGAGCGAGTACCAGGAACGGCACACCGTCAGCCGCCTGGTCGGCGCTCCCCCCGGCTACGTCGGCCACGAGGAGGCCGGACAGTTCACCGAAGCGGTACGCAGGAACCCCTACTCGCTGCTGCTCCTGGACGAGATCGAGAAGGCGCACCCCGACGTCTTCAACATCCTGCTGCAGGTGCTCGACGACGGGCGGCTCACCGACTCCCAGGGCCGCACCATCGACTTCAAGAACACCGTCATCGTCATGACCAGCAACCTCGGTTCGCAGGCCATCACTGGTCGCGGCGGCGCGATGGGCTTCGGCGCCGGCTCCGCGGACACCGACGAGCAGGCTCGCCGCGAGCGGGTGCTGCGCCCACTGCGCGAACACTTCCGGCCGGAGTTCCTCAACCGCATCGACGAGATCGTGATCTTCCGCCAACTCGCCGACCAGCAGCTACGACAGATCACCAACATGCTGCTGGACGACTCCAGGCGCCGGCTCCGCGCCCAGGACGTCACCGTGGAGGTCACCCTGGACGCCGTCGAATGGCTCGCCCAACGCGGCTACCAGCCCGAATACGGCGCCCGCCCGTTGCGCCGTACGATCCAGCGTGAGGTCGACAATCGGCTCTCCCGCATGCTGCTCGACGGCAGCCTGCAGCCCCACAGCCGCCTCCGGATCGACGTCGCCAACGGCGAGCTGACCATCCACAAAGAGGAAGAACCACCGCGCCCCGCGACCTGACCCGAGCGGCGTCCCGGACAGCTCGCCCATACCCGTCACCTCAGGACACGTGCGCCGTCGGTACAGCGCAGCCCCACGCACACGGCCGCAACGGCCCCGGCGAAGCAGCCCGCCGGACATCCGGCCATGTTCCGCACCGGCTCGTCCTGATCGATGATGACGTACCGGGCTGCCGTCCTCGGTACGCCACCGGCTGTCCCAGGAAGGGGTTTCCTATGCGGGAAACGACGCCAGCGCAGTCCCCGTCGGCCGACCGCTCCGTCCACGGCTCGAACGAAGAAGCCGATGTGATCGTGGTGGGGGCGGGGCCTGCGGGCTCGTCCGCGGCCTTCCACCTCGCCAAGGCAGGCATCGATGTCCTGCTCCTGGAAAAGGCCCACTTTCCCCGGGAAAAGGTGTGCGGAGACGGCTTGACCCCGCGAGCGGTGCACCAGCTCATCCGGATGGGCATCGACATCAAGGCACCGGGGTGGACGCGTTCACGCGGTATGCGATGGGTGGCCGGTGAGCACCAGGTGCACATCGACTGGCCCGCCCTGGGGCGCTACCCGGACTTCGGGCTCTCGCGCAGCCGGCATGACTTCGACAACATCCTGGCCCGCCACGCCGTTGCTGCCGGAGCACGGTTGCGCAACGGGGTGAAGGTGACCCAGCCCGTGACCGACCGCGCGGGCCGCATCACCGGCGTCACCGCCACGGCCGGAGCGAAGGAGCCGGTGGTCTTCCACGCACCGATCGTCATCGCCGCCGACGGCGCCTCCGCCCGCTTGGCCCTCGCCATGGGCCTGGAGCGGGACAAGAGCAGGCAGATCGCGACAGCCGCCCGCCGCTATTACCGCAGCCCAGAACGGTCTCAAGAGGAGTACCTGGAGTTGTGGGCCGATCTCCGCTACCCGGGGAGCGATCACTACATGCCGGGATACGGTTGGATCTTTCCCATGGGAGACGGCCGCGTCAACGTGGGGCTCGGTGCGCTGCCTCACCGGCGGCACGGAATCGCGGACCTGCGGACCACGTTGGACCAATGGCTGGCCCGTACTCCTCACGCCTGGGGGCTGCATGAGGAGAACGCCGAGGGCCCTGTCCGGAGCGCGGCGCTGCCCCTGGGTTTCAACCGTCACCCCCTCTACACTCGGGGGCTCCTCCTCGTCGGCGACTCCGGAGGCATGATCAGCCCCTGGAACGGGGAGGGCATTGGCCAGGCCATGGAAGCCGGCGAAGTCGCAGCCGACAGCGCTGCGCTCGCACTCGCCCTTCCCCCGGGCCCCGGGCGGGAGCGAGTGCTGCACAGCTACCCTGTCGAGATGAACCGCCGTTGGGGGCGCTACTACCGTCTCGGCAACGCGGCCGCCGACGTCGTCTTCAGCCGTGCGGGCTTCCAACCGATCCTCAATCGGTACGTCATGGGATCGCCGTTTCTGCTCAATACCCTGGCCCGGATGCTCACCAACCTCACGGACAAGCCCTCGCACGACGTGATCGACCATGTACTCAACGCCGTCGTCCGTCTGGTCCCGTCGCCGCATGTGCGCAGACGCTGAACGGTCCGCCAGCCCGGGGTGCGGCACGGCTGCGGGAGGACCAGTGGCAGGCGGTGGCGGCTCCGGCGGAGGAGCGCCGGCGTGCCCTGGTGGTCGGGACCGCCCTCGGCTTCTCGGGACTGCAAGGGGCCGCCCCCTTGGTGCTCCCCGTGTTGCCGGCCACCCTGTCCGCGACGCGCACGGCCGACAGGCCGGTAGTCACCCAATCAAGGTTGCGTCAAAGCGGGACGGAACGGAACGCGCGAGCCGCCACCTGTGACTACAACTGAGGTGGAGGTGAACCCCATGCTTCCGTACCTCTCCCGGGACCGGGTGGCGCTCGTGGCGGCTGTGGCTCTGCCGCCGGTCGTGTGCGCGGTGCTGGTGCCTTTCCGGGCCAGCATGTCCAACACCAACGCGGCTCTGGTGCTCGTCGTCGCCGTGGTGGGCGTGGCGGCACTGGGCCATCGCCTCGCCGGCGTGCTCACCGCGCTGTCCGCGGCAGTGTGGTTCGACTTCTTCCTCACCCGCCCCTACGAACAGTTCGCGATCACCAAGTCCGCCGACATCACCACTGCCGTGCTGCTCCTCGTCGTCGGCGTCGTCGTCTCCCAACTTGCGGCCCGCGCCCGGGAACTGAAGGTGATCGCCATCACCGACGACGACTACCTGGCTCAGATCCACCACACCGCTCGCCTTGTCGAGACCGCCACCGACCCGCACACCGTGATCGACCACGTGCGTGGGCAGCTGGTGGGGCTGCTCGGCCTGAGCGGCTGCCGCTTCGAATACGGCACCCTCATCGGACACCCGCCCAGTCTGAGGGAGGACGGCGGCATCTCCTGGGGCCGCCGGCGCTGGGACGTCGACCACAACGGGCTGCCGGGCGAGGAGCTGGAACTGCGCGTCTTCCACAACGGGCGCTTCTACGGCAGGTACATGCTCCAGGCCGCGCCCGGGGCCGCCCCGCCGCTGGCCGCCCGCCTTGTCGCGGTGACCTTGGCCAACCAGGTCGGAACGGCACTCGGCACCATCAGCCACGTGCGCGCTTGAGACCCAGGAGCGCCGAATCCCCCAGCCCGGCCAGTGCGTGGTTGAGTTCGACGACGTTGACGCGCCGCTCCCCCAGAAAGCCCAGCACACGTTCCTGGACGTGCTCGATGACCAGTCTCCTTACCCGGGCGGGGGCGACGTGACGGGCCTTCGCGACGCGGTTGACCTGCTCGTAGGCGTACGCCGGGGAGATCGCCGGGTCGAGACCGGAGCCACTGGTGGTGACGGCGTCCGCAGGGACGGACGCCGGTGGGACGCCGTCGAGCGCGGCGACAGCGGCGCGACGGTCCCGGACAGCCCTGATCAGTTCCGTGCTGTTCGGGCCGAGGTTGGAAGCGCCGGAGCTCATGGGGTCGTACTCATCAGCGGACGGGCGGGGCTGGAACCATGCGGGGTCCGGGCGCAGCGCCTCGTTCGGGTCACGGGGGTTCTTCTTCGGCAGGGCGAAGTTCTGGCCGATCAGGCTGGAGGCCACGGGTCTGCCGTTCGTGGTGAGCAGCGAGCCATTGGCCTGGTGGGAGAGGCCGGCCTGAGCGATGCCGGTGACGAGCAAGGGATACGCGAGTCCCGTGATCACAGTGAACACGAGCAGCATCCGTAGGGCCGCCAGATGGTGACGGAGTGCGGCGGGAAGGGCGGTGGGCGCCATGAGATCACCTTGTTGTCTCGTCGGGCCGTTCGTCAGCGCAGGCCGGGAATGAACTGGATGACAAGGTCGAGCAGTTTGATGCCGACGAACGGCATGACCAGGCCGCCGAGCCCGTACATCCAGATGTTGCGGCTGAGCAGTTGGGAGGCGGAGGAAGGCCGGTAGCGCACGCCACGCAGCGCCAGCGGGATCAACGCGATGATGATGAGTGCGTTGAAGACGATTGCGGAGGCGATCGCCGACGTGGGGCTGTGCAGACGCATGATGTTGAGCCGGTCGAGACCCGGGTAGACGCTCGCGAACATCGCGGGGATGATCGCGAAGTACTTCGCGACGTCGTTGGCGATGGAGAAGGTCGTCAACGCACCTCTGGTGATGAGGAGTTGCTTGCCGATCTGGACGATCTCGATGAGCTTCGTCGGGTTGGAGTCGAGATCAACCATGTTCCCGGCCTCCTTCGCAGCCGACGTGCCGGTGTTCATCGCCACACCCACGTCGGCCTGGGCGAGGGCCGGGGCGTCGTTCGTGCCGTCGCCGGTCATGGCGACGAGTTTCCCGCCCTCCTGTTCACGCCGGATCAGGGCCATCTTGTCCTCGGGTGTCGCTTCCGCGAGGAAGTCGTCCACGCCGGCTTCCTCAGCGATGGCGCGTGCGGTGAGCGGGTTGTCCCCAGTGATCATGATGGTCCTGATGCCCATGCGCCGTAGTTCGTCGAAGCGTTCACGCATGCCTGCCTTGACGACGTCCTTGAGGTGGATGACACCCAGCACGCGAGCGGTCTGCGTACCCTCGCCCCGGGAGACAATGCCGACCACCAGCGGGGTTCCGCCGCTCGCGGAGATACCGTCGACGATCTGGCCGACGTCGGCGGTGGGATGGCCTCCGTTGTCACGGACCCAGCGCATCACCGCGGTCGCGGCGCCTTTGCGCAGTGAACGGTTCTCTTGTGGATCATTGAGGTCGACTCCGCTCATCCGGCTCTGCGCAGTGAACGGGACGAACTCGGCCTGGTCCAGTTCGCCCTCGCTGCGCCCGCGCAGTGCGTACTGCTGCTTGGCGAGAACGACGATCGAGCGGCCCTCGGGTGTCTCGTCGGCGAGGGAGGCCAACTGGGCGGCGTCCGCGAGTTCGTCGACGCTCACCCCGTGCACGGGCAGGAATTCGGCGGCCTGGCGGTTGCCGAGGGTGATGGTTCCGGTCTTGTCGAGGAGGAGCGTGTTGACGTCGCCTGCGGCCTCCACGGCGCGTCCGGACATCGCGAGCACATTGCGCTGAACGAGCCGGTCCATGCCGGCGATACCGATCGCGGAGAGCAGCGCGCCGATGGTCGTCGGGATCAGTGCCACGACGAGGGCGACGAGGATGACAATGGTCTGCTCGGCCCCCGCGAAGATGGCGAAGGGCTGCAGGGTCACCACGGCGATCAGGAAGACGATCGTGAGGGAAGCCAGGAGGATGTTCAGCGCGATCTCGTTCGGCGTCTTCTGGCGGGCAGCCCCCTCGACAAGGGCGATCATCCGGTCGATGAAGGTCTCCCCCGGCTTCGAGGTGATCTTCACTACGATCCGGTCCGAGAGCACCTTCGTACCGCCCGTGACCGCCGACCGATCGCCGCCCGACTCGCGGATCACCGGCGCCGACTCGCCTGTGATGGCCGATTCGTCGATGCTCGCGATGCCCTCCACCACATCGCCGTCGCCCGGGATCATCTGCCCGGCTTCGACGACCACGTGGTCACCCACCCGCAGGTCGACGCCCCGCACTTCCTCCTCCGCGGCATCGGTCGCGCCGGCTCGCCAACCGGTGAGGCGCCGAGCCGTCAAAGTGGTCTTGGTGCGGCGCAATGTCTCCGCCTGCGCCTTGCCCCGCCCCTCGGCCACGGCTTCGGCCAGGTTGGCGAACACGGCCGTCAGCCACAGCCCTGCGGTGATCACCCACGCGAAGACGCTGGGGGTTCTGATCGCCGACAGTGTGGTCAGAAGCGCCCCGACCTCCACCACGAACATGACCGGGTTGTGGAACATTGAGCGCGGATCCAACTTGCGCAAGGCATCAGGGAAGGACCTCAACAACTGCCGCGGATCCAGCAGCCCGCCCGGGAGCCGGTCCTGCCGAGGGCCGGCACCCGGCGGGGTGGGAACGGAAGCGACGGTTGTGGACATCAGCGCAGCCCCTCTGCGAGGGGGCCGAGTGCGAGAGCCGGGAAGTAGGTCAGCCCCACGACGATGAGGATCACGCCGGTGAGCAGGCCGACGAATTGCGGACGGTGGGTGGGCAGAGTGCCCGCGGTGACCGGTACGGGTTGTTGGCCGGCGAGCGATCCTGCGAGAGCGAGGACGAACACCATCGGCAGGAACCGGCCGAGCAGCATGACCACGCCGAGCGTGGTGTTGTACCAGACGGTGTTCGCGCTCAGACCGGCGAACGCCGAGCCGTTGTTGTTCGCCGCGGACGTAAAGGCATACAGAACCTCGGAGAAACCGTGTGCCCCAGGGTTGAGCATGGCCGCCCGCTCGCCGGGGAACGCCATGGCCAGGCCCGCTCCTACGAGCACGAGAACGGGTGTGGTCAGGATGTAGAGCGAGGCGAACTTCATCTCCCGGCCGCGGAGTTTCTTGCCCAGGTACTCGGGCGTGCGGCCGACCATCAGCCCGGCGACGAAGACTGCGACGACCGCCAGGATCAGGATTCCGTAGAGGCCGGAGCCGGTACCGCCCGGTGCGATCTCGCCGAGCATCATGTCGAAGATCGTCATTCCCCCGCCGCCCGGCGTGTACGAGTCGTGGGCGGAGTTGACCGCCCCGCACGACGTGAGGGTGGTGGACACCGCGAACAGGGCCGAGGCCCAGATTCCGAACCGTGTCTCCTTGCCCTCCATCATTCCGCCGGCCGCGTGCCCGGCCGTGCTGCTCACGCTGTGGAGCTCATTGGCGGTTGCGACGGCGACGAAGGCAGCCCAGATCACTCCCATCACGGCGAGGATCGCGTAGCCCTGGCGGTGGTCGCCGACCATCGCGCCGAAGGTCCGCGGCAGCGAGAACGAGATCACCAGCATCAAATAGTTCTCGATCAGGTTGGTGAAGGCGTTGGGGTTCTCGAAGGGGTGGGCGGAGTTCGCGTTGTAGAAGCCGCCCCCGTTGGTGCCCAGTTCCTTGATGGCTTCCTGGGAGGCTACGGGACCGCCGGTCAGGCTCTGGTGGCCACCCACGATGGTGGTGATGTCATGGGCGCCATGGAAATTCTGGATGACGCCGGCGGCCACCAGAACAATCGCGAAGACGAATGCGATGGGCAGCAGGAGGCGCAGGACGATCCGGGTCAGGTCCACCCAGAAATTCCCCACACGATCGGTCTTCTTCCTGGTGAAGCCACGGATCAGCGCGGCGACAACGGCAATACCCATGGCCGCGGAGGTGAAGTTCTGCACGGCGAGGCCCGCCATCTGGACCAGGTGGCCCATCGTCGACTCGCCCGAGTACGCCTGCCAGTTGGTGTTGGTGACGAAGGACGCGGCGGTGTTGAACGACAGGCCCGCAGCGACCGGCTTCGTGCCCAGGGAGAGCAGGAAGTGGTTCTGCAGACGCAGGAACCCGTACAGGAACAGCACCGATACGGCGGCGAAGGCCAGAACACTGCGCAGGTAGACCGGCCAGCCCTGGTCGGCGTCGCCGTTCACTCCACCCACCCGGTAGATCAGGCGTTCCGCCCTCCCATGGCGATCTGTGGTCAGGACGCGGGCCATGTAGTCGCCCAACGGGCAAAACGACAGTGCCAGCGCCACCACCAGGGCGATCGCCTGGAGCCAGCCCGAGAGAGTTTCGTTCATCCGGGCGTGTCCCTAGAACTTCTCGGGAAAGATCAGGCAGACGACCAGGTAGATCACCAGACCGACGGCAACGATCAGGCCGACGATGTTCTCGACGCTCACAAGCGTCCAACCCCCTTGGCGGCCAGACCGATGAGGACAAACACCACGACTGTGAGGCCGATGTACGCAACGTCCGACATGTGCTAGGGACCCCGCAGAGTCATCAGGGGCGGCAGGTCCTGTCTCGCCCGCGTATGGGTTATACCCATTTCTGATGCTATATCAGGTACTGCCGGGGTCGCCCTGCCGTCATGCGGGCCGATGGGGTGACGGGCTATTGCGTGAGCAGTCCGGGCAGTTGCGGGTCCCTCGCGCGGGATCCCGTAAATCTGAGATCGCCGAGCGCTCGCGGCCGGCGCGAAGGGCGCGGGCTTGGCGCCGATGCAGGCCGGGCCGGTCGGCGGCGGCTCCACCCCCAGGTGGTGAGCGAGATCCGGTAGATCCACGCGGAGGACTTCGCGATGCCCGCGCACGTGAGGTGGCGCTCGACCGCCGTCGCGTACGACTGTGGTGGGGCGGACAGCGGCACGACCCGGGCGCGCGGCACCCGCAACGCGCCCCCGGACTCTGGTAAAGCCCCCCGTTCGATCGCCCCCGGCCGTGGGCCTGTCGGCGGTGACCAGCGACAACTGAGCCCCACGCACACAGCACCCCAGGAGAGATTCACGATCGTGCATTGCGTAGCTTGAGAATGTATGTCGCAGTAAGCGCAACGGCACGGTCTTCGTCATGTGACAGATCTGCGAGGGCACGTGATGTCGTGATCCCCGGGATGTCCGCGAGCGCCTGTGTCAGCCGTCGACGTGCAGGCGATCCAATGGCGCTGTGGACGAGGCAGTCGACGAGCCCAGTAGCGATCTGATCCGCCAACGCGGGATCGCTCGCCAGCGCGCTCAGTGCATCGGCTGCGTCGGCGTCGTTCCTCTCCTCGACGATCATGTCGATGAGCGTCGGGACCGCGTCGGCTACTCCCCGTGCACCGAGCGCCAGAGCCGCGTACCTGCGGACCACGATGTCTGGGTTGGTGAGGGCGTCCTGCAGCAGTGCGGTCGCCTCACCGTTCGGAATCTCGGCGATGGACTGGACGGCACGTTTCCGCACCTCGGCCGCGGGCGAGCCGAGGCCCTCCGCCAGCAGTGCCAGCCCGCTCTCGCCCGATTGCGCCAGAGCCCAGCGAAGGGCTCCGGCGACGTTCGGGTCCGACTCGCTCAGCACGGCCTCGACCAGTGCTTCCACCGGCACGGGAACTTCCTCGACGGCGGACAGGGCCGCGCGCTGCCGCGTCCCCGCGCTCTTCGATCCCAACGCCTGGAGGAGCGCGACGATCTGGAGGACGTCCTCCCAGCGGGTGGGTTCCGCGGCACCGATCCGACGGAGTCGCGTGAGCAGCTCCGTCTCCGCTGCGATGCGGTCTCGCGTCTGATGGATGAGGTCGTCGACGAGCTCCGAGGGCGCGAAGCCGGGTTCATCGAGCGCGCGCCTGACGTCGCGCAGCGGCAGCCCCAATGACCGCAGGCTCTCGATGTGGAAGACTCGCCGGATGTCCTCGCTGGAGTACACTCGATAGCCAGAATCGGTACGACCCGTTGGCCGCACCAGGCCGAGCGATTCGTAATGCCTGAGCATGCGGGCGCTGACCCCGGACCGTCGCGCGACATCACCGATCAACACTGTCTACCGCCCCTCCTGGCCGAGGGCTGCGATGCGCTTCGCCTCCTCGATCGCGAACTCGAATCCGGCATCCGGGTCGCGCCACAGCCGTTCCGTGGCGATCGCGTGTGCGCGCACGCGAGGGTCGAGATCCGTCGTCGCGGCGCCCAGTGTCGGCAACATCACCTCCCCGAGCGCGATCAGCGCCCGGCTGAGGCTCAGTTGCGTCTCGCGTTCGCCGCGCCCGAGCTGTGTCGCCAAGGCTACGGCCAACTCGTGCTCCTCGCCTTCGGGCACGAGCACGACCGCTGCCCGCCAGGCGCTCCGGGCCACCTCGTCGTCGGCGTCGGACAGCAGCGCCGGTGTGATCGCCGGCCACGCTTGCCGATCCCCGATCTTGGACAGCGTGTGCAACGCCTGGCTTCGTGCCTGCGCACGCTCTGAGAGGTCGTTAAGTCCCTTTCCGGTAGAGGCCCCGTCCGGGCTGGGTGAGGAAGCCTTGGCGGGTGAGGCGTCCGAGGCGGCTGCGGGTGACGTT
>NZ_JBFBCG010000089.1:0-25949 GCF_040683105.1 Streptomyces sp. NPDC051020
CGCAGCAGCATGTCGCCGACGATCGTGCTGCGGGACGGGAAGCCGGTGATCGCGGTCGGTTCGCCGGGTGGCGCGACCATCATCACCACGGTGCTCCAGACTCTCGTCAACCGTCTCGACCTGGGCATGTCGCTGCCCGATGCGGTCGCCGCTCCGCGGATCTCGCAGCGGAACCGGACCACGACCGACGCCGAACCCGCCTTCCTCGACTCACCCGAGCGCACCGCGCTCGAAGGCCTCGGCCAGCACTTCGTCCTGGCCCCACAGACCTTCACCCCCTCCCCGGAGATCGGAGCGGTGGCCGCACTGGAGTTCCAGCGCGACGGGAAGGTCACGGCGGTCGCCGAACCCAAGCGGCGAGGTGGCGGCTCGGCCATGGTGGTGAACGAGAGCCGTTGACACGGCGAGCGTTGCATCACGCGGGCCCCGCGCAACGCCTCGGGGTGACCTGAGCGCCCGCGTCCTCCAGGTCCATGACCAGATTCTTGGCGGCCTGGACGACCCAGGCGTGGCTGGGGTGCGCGATGGTTCCCAGGACGCGGACCCGGCGGGTGGTGTGCTCGATGACGGCCAGGATGTACTGGCGCTGTCCGGTCAGGGTGCGGGCGACGCCCTCGTGACGCTCAGTGGACGCGCAGGGTGCCTCGCCTGCCACGGCGGGGCGCACTGCGCGGCTCTCGTCCACGCCGGCCTCTCCCGCAGTCGGCCGGCCGGAGCGGCAACCGCGCCCCTCGGCGCCCGTGCTCCGACGCGGGCCCGTTCCCGTCCGCTCAGGTGTGCTCGCGCTGGTAGGCGGCGAGGAGGAAGAGCCAGATCTCGCTGACGGTCGGGAAGCAGGCGATCGCGTGCCGGAGCCGCTTGAGTGGGACCTCTCCGGCGACCGCGACGGTCGCCGAGTGCAGGAGCTCGCTGACTCCGGGGCCGACGAAGGTCACCCCGAGCAGGACTTCCCGGTCGAGGTCGACCACCATCCGTGCGTGGCCGCGGTAGTTGTCGGCGTAGAGATTGGCGCCCTGGGCGGCGTCGAAGTCGAGGTCGACGGTCTTGATGCGGTGGCCGGCCTGGGTCGCCTGCTCGGCGGTCAGGCCCACGGCGGCCGCTTCGGGGTCGGTGAAGAAGACCTGGGGCACGGCGTGCTGGTCGGCGGTGGTGGCGTGGTCTCCCCACGGGCTGTCGTCCACGGGGAGGCCTGCGGCGCGGGCCCCGATGGCGTCGCCGGCGGTCCGCGCTTGGTACTTGCCCTGGTGGGTGAGCAGGGCCCGGTGGTTGACGTCGCCGACGGCGTACAGCCATGTGCCGTCGACCCCGCGGACCAGGCAGGTGGTGTCCACGTCCAGCCACGTGCCGGTGGTGAGGCCGACCGTGTCCAGGCCGATGTCGTCGGTTGCGGGGGTACGGCCGGTGGCGAGCATGACCTCGTCGGCCTGCAGGTCGCTGCCGTCGTCGAGGGTGAGGGTGACGGGCCCAGTGGGGTCCGGGCGGCGCAGGGCGGTGACCTGGGTGCCGATCCGCACGTCCACGCCCGACTCGGTGAGGCTGCGTGCAACGAGCTCGCCCGCAAAGGGTTCCATGCGGGGAATCAGGCGGCGGCGTGCGAGCAGGGTGACCTGGGAGCCCAGGCCCTGCCAGAGGGTGGCCATCTCGATCGCGACTCCGCCTCCTCCGACGATGGCGAGCCGGGCGGGCACGGTGCTGGAGTCGGTGCCGTGCCGGTTCGTCCAGGGCCGGGCCTCGTGGATGCCGGGAATGTCGGGCAGCAGCGGCCGGCTGCCGGTGGCGACGGCCACCGCGTGCCGGGCGGTGAGGGTGAGGCGTGCGCCGTCGTCCCTGGTGACCGTGACACGGCGGGGACCGTCGATGCGGCCGTGGCCGCGGAAGAGGTCGGCGCCGATGGACTTCACCCCCTCGGCCTGTCCGGTGTCGTCCCAGTCGCTGACGTAGTGGTTCCGGCGGGCGAAGACCCGGTCGGTGTCGAGCCGCCCGGTGACGGCCTGCCGGGCACCGTCCACCCGGCGGGCATCGGCGACCGCGATGACCGGCCGCAGCAGCGCCTTGCTGGGCACGCAGGCCCAGTAGGAGCATTCGCCGCCGACCAGTTCACGCTCCACGACGGCCACGGTCAGGCCAGCAGCGCGGGCCCGGTCGGCGACGTTCTGGCCGACCGGACCGGCGCCCAGCACGACTACGTCGTAGGCACCGGTCTCCTGATTATCGCGTGCTTCGCTCATTGCTCCCTCGCGTCTGGTCGGGGCTGCCGGGGCCGCAACCCAGGCTCATGTAACCGTGCGGTGCGCCACGGGCGTCATACCTTGGCCGTAGGAGTCAACAAGAGCGGACATCCATGCCCCTTATGGCCGCCCGCACGCCGTGACCGGCGCCGGGTCCTCCGGCGCCTCCCGTGAGGACCACGGCCGTTCGGGACGGCTCTGATCGGGGTGAGGTTGCCGGCGCTCACGTCCTCTGGCCCTGCTGGAACGATTCGGGTCACCGGCCCGGATCCGCGAAGCAGGCCGACACCGACTGGTCGCGCTGCTGACGCCAAAGGCGTCGAGGATGGCCGAGCGACTGGTCGAAGAGATCTTCACCGCGCTCCCCGACAACGCAGCGAGTGTGCGTGCCGGGCGTCCCCAACCTCACGGGTCAGTACACCCAGGGCGGGCAGCGCACGAGTGGTGTGCTGCCCGCCCTCGTCCTGTGTCAGCGTTGGGTGCTGTAGTCGGGTGCGGGTGCCGTCGGGACCGGGACCGGCGCCGGGTGGTTGGTCAGCTTCTCCCCTTCGATGTCGACGTTGGGCAGGATGCGGTCGATCCAGGCGGGCAGGGACCAGGCGCGCTTGCCGAGCAGTGCGAGGGCGGCGGGCACGATGGTCATGCGGACGATGAAGGCGTCGAGGGCGACGGCGACGGCCAGGCCGAACCCGAGGGCCTTGATGATGGCGTCGTTGGAGCCGATGAATCCGGCGAAGACGGAGATCATGATGAGGGCGGCTGCGGTGATGACCTTGGCGCTGTGCTGGAAGCCGCTGGTGATGGCCTGGCGGGGGTCGGCGCCGTGGACGTATGCCTCGCGGATGCGGGTGACGAGGAAGACCTGGTAGTCCATGGCGAGGCCGAAGACGATGCCGACGGTGAGGATGGGCATCAGGCTCATGATCGGCCCGGTCTGTTCAATGCCGAACAGGTCTGCCAGCCAGCCCCATTGGAAGACGGCCACCAGTGCGCCGAGCGAGGCGAGGACGGAGAGCAGGAAGCCGACGGCCGCCTTCACCGGTACGAGGATGGAACGGAAGACCAGGATCAGCACCAGGACGGCGAGACCGACGACGACCGCGAGGTAGGGCATCAGGGCGGCGGTGAACTTTTCGGAGACGTCGATGTTCAGCGCGGTGGTGCCGGTGACCATGCCGTCGGCGCCGGTGGTGTCCTTGTTGTCCTGAGCCAGGTCGCGGATGTCGCTGACGAGAGTCTTGGTGGCGTCGCTGGACGGCGCGCTCTTGGGGACGACACCAATGATGGCGGTGTCGCCGGCCGGGTTGAACGCAGCGGGTGCCGCGGCGGCCACGTCGTCGAGCTTGCTGATCGCCGTGTGCAGGTCGGCGGCGGCTCGCTTGGCTGTGGCGGGGTCGGAGTCGTTGACGACCACGGTCAGGGGGCCGTTGAAGCCCTCGCCGAAGGACTGCGCCAGCATGTCGTACGCCTTGCGCTGGGTGCTGGAGGTCGGCTGGGAGCTGTCGTCGGGCAGTCCGAGTTCCAGCTTGGTCGCCGGGAGCGCGATCACGACCAGGGCGGCGACGCCGGCCACGAGGGCCCGGACGGGCCGGCGCAGGACCATGGCGGCCCAGCGCTCTCCGAGCGGCTTCCTGCCGGTGCGGGCGGCATCGCCGTGTGAAGCGTCCGCAGTGGTGCCGGCGGCGCGCTTGCGGGCGCGTCCGCGGGCGCGTTCGGGGGCGAAGCCGAGCATGGCCGGCACCAGGGTGATCGCGACCAGGACGGCGACGGCGACGGCTCCGGCGGCGGCGATGCCCATGGCGGTGAGGATGGGCAGGTTGACGACGGCCAGGCCGACCAGGGCGATCATCACGGTCAGCCCGGCGAAGACGACGGCCGATCCGGCGGTGCCGTTGGCCCGGCCGGCCGCCTCGCGGGCGTCGTAGCCGGCGGCGCGTTCGGCGCGGTAGCGGGAGACGATGAACAGGGCGTAGTCGATGCCGACCGCGATGCCCAGCATGGAGGCGAGGGCCGTGGTGCTGCTGTTGAGATCGAAGGTGGCACTCAGCGCGGTGATCGCGGTGGTGCTCACGCCGACCCCGACCAGGGCTGTCAGCAGCGGAAGTCCCGCGGCGACGAGGGAGCCAAGGGTGATGAGCAGGATGACGGCGGCCAGGGCGAAGCCGACGGTTTCGGCGGAATGGCTTGTCTCGGCCGGAGCGAGCGCGTTGCCGGAGACTTCCACGGTGAGCCCGCTGTCCCGGCCGGCCTGCAAGGCGCCCTCGAGCCGGTCGTGGTCACGGTCGGTCAGGTCCTCGGCTGCGTCCCCGTAGGTGACCTGGGCATAGGCGGTGGTGCCGTCCTTGCTGACGGTGCCCCCCGTAAACGGATCGCTGACAGAGGCGACGCGGGAGGAGGAATCCTTCAGGTCCTTCAGCGTCGCGGTCACGTCAGCCCGGTGGTCCTGGCTGGAGATCTTCTCCCCGTCCGGGGCGCGCAGAACGACGCGGGCGCCGGCGCCTTCGGCGTTGGCGGCGGGGAACTTCTCGCTCAGCAGGTCGTTGGCGCGCTGGGCTTCGGTGCCGGGCAGGGTGAAGGCGGAGGATGCGGTGCTGGAGGTGCTGGAGGCGGCGGCGCCCGCGGCGCCCAGGACGACAGCCCAGAGGAGCAGCACCAGCCAGCGCCGCTGGAACGCGGCGCGACCGATCCGGTGCAGGAAGGTAGCCATGGCAGAGGTGAGAACTTTCTGTCGAGTTGGGACGAGGTCGATAGGGCCGGTTACGGGGTGCCGAGCTGCAGGCCGGAGGTCACGGAGGTGATGCCGCCGTCGACGAGGAGGTCGGTGCCGGTGGTGAAGCCGGCCGCCGGGTTGAGGAAGAAGTCGGTCGCGGCGGCGATGTCCTCCGGCGTGCCCAGCCGGGGCACCGGTGACATGCCGATCATGGTGCGCATCGCCTCGCCGTGCCGACCGTCGAGTTCGTGACCGAGGCCGCGTCAAAGACATCGACCGTGCGGGTCGTCATCTGCTAGCCGTCGCCTTTCAGCCGTGCCCCGGCAGCGTGCAGGGTGTCGGGGTCGTAGGCGGCCAGCAGGACGGGCCGGCCAGTGCCGATGCGCCGGGCGATGGCCCGGCCCATGCCGCCCGCGCCGATGACGGCCAGTACCTCGGTGCTCAAGATGTTTCTCTCCGCTCGCGCGTCGAATGGTGGTCATGCGCCGTGGACCGGGGCCAGCCGCTCAACGGCCCGGTCCACGGCGTCGTACCGGCCCGCTTCGTCCCCACGAGCGGCCGGCACGGTGTCCGCCACGGCGCACGGGCTCGCAGCGGACGCCTCCCGGCCCCGCGCGCGCCAGGCGCGCCAGGGCAGGAGAGCACCGTCGACCGGGTGACGGCGCACTGGCCGGCGGCCGGCCTCGGGGGATGTAACCGGCCGCCGTGCTCACCATGATTCCGCCGCGCCGAAAGCCGCGGCGTCAGCCGAAAGTGCTGGTTGCGGGCGGTTGTGTCGGTCTTTCGGCCGACACGGGCAGCCGTCCGCGCTCTTACGCTGAACCCGTGGACTGGCACCTTCCGTTTACTCCGGCCGCAAGACGGCTCCTGACCGCCAGCAGCCTGCTCGCCTTCGCGCTCACGTGGCTGGCGGACATCGCCACGCTCGCCAGCAGCAGCGATCCGTTCGGCTCCCCCACCACCTGGCTGCCGATACTCGTCACCGGGCCGCTGATCGGCCTGGCCGTCCTCGACACGCCCTGGTCACCCCCACTGGGCCGACGCGTCGCGATCGCCGTGGCGGCGTCCCTGGCCCTGACCGCGTGGAGCCGGATCGTGCCACCCACTCTTCACTGGTGGGGAGCGCTGGAGACGCTCGGGCTGTTGTGCTTCGCCGTCCGCACCACCGCCCACCGCACCAGGCCGGCCACCGCCGCTGCCTGGACCGTCGCGGTCAGCGCGGCCGTGCTGCTGCTGCCCCTGCGCATCGGGTCAGGGCAGGTGTTCATCACCGGCGGTTACGTCCTCACCTTCGCCCTGGCCGTCTGCATCGCCATCGGCTGCGCCGTCCGCGCCCTCGAAGCCCGCAGAGAGCGCACCGCCCGCGACGTCCGCCAGGCGGAACGCCTGGCCCTCGCCCGCGATTTGCACGACCTCATCGCCCACCACATGAGCGGCATCATCGTCCAGGCCCACGCCGGACTCGCCATCCACACCAGCGCACCCGACCAGGTCGAACCCATCCTGCGCAACATCGCCCACTCCGGCACCGAGACCCTGGAATCCATGCGCCGGCTGGTACGCGTCCTGCGCGAGGAAAACCACACCGCGGTGCGCCCGGGCGACCTGCTCACCGAACTCGCCGACCTCGTCTCCGCCCACTGCGCCGCCACCGGCCAGGACACCAGCACCGCCACCCTGGAAGCGTCAGCAGCCGCCCGCACTGCCCGCCTCAGCCCCGAAGTCGAGATCTCCGCACTCCGCGCGGTCCAGGAAGCCCTCACCAACATCCGCCGCCACGCCCCCGGCGCACGCACCGTCGTCCGCCTCGACGCCGACCCCGACTGGCTGCTGATCACCGTCACCAACACCCCGCCACCCGGAGCGGCGACACCGGCCGGCGGCCGGGGCGGCTACGGACTGCTGGGGCTCAAAGAACGCATGGAAGCCCTCGACGGCACCCTGCACACCGGCCCGCTCTCCGGCGGCGGCTGGCAGCTCACGGCCGCGCTGCCCCTCACCGCCCCACCGGCCTGACCCACCAGGACCTCACCGGCCGGAACGCACCACCCCGTGCTCCCACGCCCACGCCGCGACCTCCACCCGGTTACGGGCCTGCAGCTTCGTCTGGATCCGGCCCAGATAGGTCTTCACCGTCGACAGCGACAAGAACAGCTCGTCGCAGATCTCCTGGTTCGTACGGCCCACCGCCACCAGCCGAACAATGTCCAGCTCCCGCTCGCTCAGGCCCACACCCTCCGCGCCTCCCGGCGCCGTGCCCCGCTCCGACTCCTCCAGCCGCCTCAGCAGCCGCACCGTCACCGCCGGCGACACCAGCGCATCCCCCCGCGCAGCCGCCTGCACAGCCTCCACCAGCAACCCCGGAGAAGCGTCCTTCAACAAGAACCCGCACGCGCCGTACCGCAGAGCGGTACGCACGTAATCGTCCTGATCGAACGTTGTGATCACCACCACGTTCATCGGATCGGTGACACCCGGACCGGCCAGCTGCCGCACCACTTCAAGCCCGTCCAGCCGCGGCATACGGATATCGGCGAGCACCACCTGCGGACGCAGACGGCGCGCCAGCTCCACACACTCCACACCGTCAACCGCCTCACCCACCACCCGGATCCCCGGCTGGGCCCCCAGGATCAGCCTGAAACCCGCCCTCACCAGCTCCTGGTCATCGGCGATCACCACATCAATCTGCGAACCGAACACCGCCCGTTCCTATCACAGCGGCCGGACAACCCCTGACACCACCGACCGGCCCCATCACCCAGCCACAACCAAAGGCCCGGCCCGGGGCCGCAGCCCATCCCGAAATCGAGGTCATCTGCCGCGACCGCGCGGGCGCCTACGCCGAGGCGGCCGACACCGCCGCACCCCAGGCCCTTCTCAAACGGCAGATGTTCGGCCGCGCCGGCTGTGGCCTCCTGCGCAAGCGGGTCCTGCTCTGCTCCTGAGGACTTCCGTCCGAGCCGCCAAGGCGCTGGTCGCAGCCCCGGGGGCGGGTCACTCGCCGCGGGAAGGACGCGGATGCTCCATGCGGGAGAGCCAGGTCGTGAGCAGCATCTCGAGTGACTCGGCCTCAGTGGGCGTCAGTAGATCCAGCAGGTGGCGTTCGTTGCGCATGTGGTCGGTGAACGCTCGGTCGATCAGTTCACGTCCGGGTTTGGTGAGGGTGACGATCCGGCCGCGCTGGTCGTCGTCGCAACGGCGGCGGGTGACGAGTCCGGCTCGCTCCAGGCGGTCGATTCTCTTCGTCATCGCGCCGGTGGTGACCATGGTGTGCGCGGCGAGCTCACCGGGTGCCCTTCGTCTACGCCGCCTCCCAACTGCTTCCGACAAGCGTCGCCTCGACCGTCATGGCGGTGTCCCCCGCCGACGATGATGCTCATAGCCTGGCCCCTGGTGTCCGAACGGCCCCGGACCGCCCACCTGGCCTGCGCCGCGATCGGACTCGCCGGGGTCTGCCTCATGCTGCTCACCGGGACGGAGGGGGTGAGCGGGCCGGGAGTCCTCGCCTCGACCGCCGCCATGCTGGTGTCGTCCTTCGGGCACATCCTGGCCAAACGGTGGAATGCCGGTGCCGATGTGCTCGCCTCGACCGCCTGGCAGCTAACCGCCGGAGGTCTGTTCCTACTCCCGGTCGCCGCCGCCTTGGAAGGCCCTCCGCCCGCGCTCTCGACGCCGACGCTCCTCGCGTTCGGCTATGTCGCCCTGGTCGCCACCGCGCTGGCCTTCACCGCCTGGTTCACCGGACTGCGGCACCTGCCGGCAGGGACCGTCGGACTGATCGGACTGCTCAACCCCGTCACAGGCGTCCTGCTCGGCACGGCTGTCGCAGGAGAGACGCTGACTGCAACAACCGGCAGGGGCGTGTCACCAACCTCCCGGCCGAGTACAGCCAGGCCGGGCCCGGCGGCGTGAGGAGCGGCGGGGGTGGAGGACCGCCGGGACCGTCAGGGCGCCAGGAGGTGGTGGCGGGGTGGTGGGAGACAGGCGGGAGATCAAGGCCGTCACCGCGGTCTCGGCGATCGTTGCGGGGTGCAGGGTCACGGTGCTCACCGGCGGATCGTTCTCGGCGTAGGCCTGGTCCTCGCTGGCGCAGACGAGGAGGAGGACGTCGGGGATCCGCAGGCCGTGGCGGGCCGCCGCGGCCAGGACCTGGCGGCCGCCGACGTCGTAGACCGTGTAGACAGCGTCGCAGGCGCGGGCGGCGAAGACCGCGTCGAAGCCGTGGCCCGGGGTGTCGTACGGGTCGAAGGTGAGGACCAGTGACGTCCGGCCGTGCTCGTGGCACCACTGCTCGTACGCGCGGGTCACGGCCCGGGTGTAGTGCTCGTCGCCGTACCCGGCGTGCAGGGCGATCCGCCGGGCGCCCGAGGCCGCCAGGTGGCCGAGGACCTCGCGGGTGGTGGCGGTGTGGTCGTTGTCGACCCAGACGTCCCCGGGCCTCGAATCGACGGGCCGGCCGTCGAAGACGAGCGGGATGCCCCGAGCGCGCAGCGCGCGCAGCACCGGGTCGCCCGCGGGGCTGTCGAGGAGCAGCATGCCGTCCACGGTGAGGGCGTGCCAGGCCGTCTCGGCACCGCAGGTGGCGGGAAGGATCGTCAGGGCGTAGCCGTGCGCGTGCGCAGTGGTGACGGCGGCGGTCAGGAGCCGGGCGAAGTACGGGACTTCGAGGAAGTTCCAGGCCGATCCGGCGTAGGTCGTGACGGCCACGCCCAGGGTTCCTCCAGTCCGCGGGGTCCGCGGGGTCCGCCGGGCGCCGTAGCCGAGCGCGGTGGCCACCTCGCGGACCCGGCGGCGCGTGGCATCGGCGAGCCGGCCGGTTCCGTTGAGAGCGTGCGAGACGGTGGCGGTGGAGACCTCCGCGGCGCGGGCGACATCGGCAAGGGTGGGTCCTGACATGGCGCCATCGTATGGATTGCGGTGCGGATTCCGTCGTCCAGGGTGGGTTCTGGTTACGGCGTTAATCAATGAGGGTCCGACCACAGCAACGCAGCCCAACCCTTGGAGTGGTCATGACTTCTTCTTTCGCCCGGCGGACCGTGCTCGCCGCGGGCGCGGCCGGACTGGTGGGTGCCGCGGCCGTCCCCGCAGCCGCCGCGCAGCGGGGCGCCGCACACCGCAGTGCCGCAGCCCTGGTCATCCACAACGCACGGGTGTTCACCGGGCTCCCCGGCGCCCGCCCCGTCGATGCCGTGGCCGTCGGGCGCGACGGCCGGATTCTCGCCACCGGCCGGGGCCGCGCACTGCGCCGCCTCGCCGGACGGGACACCGAGATCGTCGACGCGCGCGGGGCGACCGTGATGAGCGGCATCCACGACGGCCATGTGCACCCGCTCGGCGCGGGCGAGCGTTCACTGCGCCCCTCCCTGGAGGGCGCCGAGACGACCGCCGAACAACTCCTCGCGATCCTCACGGGTTTCCTCAAGGACACACCCGGCCAGGAACCCGACGGCTGGCTGGTGGTCTCGGACTGGAACCCGGTCGGGCTGCTGCCGCAGGGCACCCTGCCCCACCACTCCCTGCTCGACGCCCTGCCCACCCGCCGCCCGATCGCCCTCCTCGGGGCCGACGGCCACAACGCCTGGGTCAACGCCCGCGCCCTTCAGATCGCCGGCATCACCGCGGCGACCCCCGATCCAGTGGGCGGAAAGATCGTGAAGGGGCCGGACGGGAAGCCCAGCGGGGTACTCAAGGACGACGCCCAGGACCTGGTGACCCGCCATATCCCGGAGCCGAGCGAGGCCGAACTGGTCGCCGCCTGCTCCCGGGTCCTCGCCCAGGTGGCGGCCTCAGGGGTGACCACGATGATGGACGCGGCCGTCGGGCAGAGTCAGTTGACGACGTACCAGGCCCTCGCAAAGGCGGGGAAGCTGCCGCAGCGGATCGTCCCCGCGATCAGGATCGACACGGACCTGGCGAAGGACCCGGCAGCGGCGCTCGCCCATGCGCGCGGGCTGCAGCGCGCGTTCCGGGACGTACCGGGGCTGCGGTTCGGGATGATCAAGGTGTTCCTCGACGGGGTGATCGAGTACCCGGCGCAGACCGCGGCGCTCCTGGAGCCCTATCTGGACGGCTCCGGACGCCCGACGGACAACCGGGGCGAGCTGTATGTCTCCGGGCAGGACTACGGGCGGCTGACCGCGGCCTTCAACCGGGCCGGCTGGCAGATGCACGCCCATGGGCTCGGCGACCGCGCGGTGCGCACGGCACTCGACGGGTACGCGTACGCCCGGCGCACGACCGGGCTGCGCGACAACCGGAACACCATCGCACACCTCCAGCTGGTCGACCCGGCGGATCTGGGGCGGTTCGCCGCACTGGACGTGGTGGCCTGCATGCAGCTGCAGTGGGCGGAACAGGACACGTGGACGATGGAGGCCCTCCTTCCGTACATCGGGCCCGAGCGCCACCGCTGGATGTACCCCGCCCGCTCCCTGGAGCGGCACGGCGCCCGCCTCTCGGGCGGTTCGGACTGGCCGGTGGACCCGCTCCAGGTGTGGAACCAGATCCGTACGGCGATCGACCGCACGGGCGCGCAGGGCGACGGTCCGCTCTACCGGGAGCTGGAGGGGCTGAGCCGTACGTCGGCGCTGCGGATGCACACGTACGGCACGGCATGGCAGCTGCGCATGGACCGGCTTACGGGAACCGTCCGCCCCGGGCTGGCGGCGGATCTGATCGTCCTTGACCGTGATGTGACCACATGCCCGGTGGCTGACATCAGCGACACCCGTGTCGAGCTGACCCTGATGGGCGGCCGGGTCGTCCACGACGCGCACTCGTCGGCGGGCCGGGCCGCGGTCGCACGACTCGACCGGGCCGCCACCGCGCCCCGCCCGGCGGCATACGCGGCGGTGCACGGCGGACGACACGGGGCCTGCGGCCACGGAGACGACCGACCGTAGCGGCCCGGCCCCCCGGGTGGCTGCGTCCGGCTCTGCGGGTCCACTCCCGGGCCGGCTTGCGGAAGGCGCCGAAGGCGGCCCCACCTTCCGCCCAGGACCGTGCCCTGACCTGAGGGTGCCAGTGCTGCACCGTCAGGTCAGGGCCGGAGCAGGCCGCGCAGGTGTATGCCGTGCCGGGCCCGCAGACGGCCGATCTCCCAGGCCGCGATGGCGGTGCGCCGCGCCCCGCACCCCGTGCCGAACCAGTGTCGGCATCGGCGCTTTCCCCGCGCGGGGCTGTGCCGATGACGATGCGTCAGACGCTCTCGCCGCGGAGCGCCTGCAGGAACCTGCCGAAATTGCCCTCCGACCAGTGCTCGACGGACTGGCCGCCCACGACGCGGTCGATGGAGATGCCGCTGAGGTGGACCTCACGGCCGGACGGGGGGATTCCCAGGATTGTCCCTGTGTGGACGCCGCCGAGGCTCCAGCGGGTGACCACCTTGGCGCCCTCCGCGATCTGGTCGAACACGTCCAGGCGGTAGCCGGTGAGCGACGCCTTCAGTTCGAGATCGCCCGCGACCCAGGCCGAGCGCTCGTTGGGGCCGTCGAACCCGTGGAGCACGAGGTCCTTCGATACGTACCGCTCGAAGCCGGCGGCCAGGTCCCCGTTGTAGCTGGCGTAGAACGCCGCGGCGACCTGTCGCGGCGAGAGGCGCGAGCCGGAATGGGCACCGTGCGATGCCTGGCTCTGCGCCTCGGCCGGAGTGGCGACGGTGGCGAGGGCTGCGGCGGCGCCGAGGCCGGTGACGGTGCCGATCATCTTGCGCCGGCTGGGGGTGGGGGCGGATGCGGCCTCGGTGGGCTTCTTGACGGTCATGTGAACTCCTGGTGGGTGAGTTGGGAGGCGCGGGGTCAGTGGGAGCGCAGCGGGGCGAGGGCATTGGTCCAGGCGATGACCTGGTCGAGGGTGGCGGTGAGGGCGTCGTGCTGGGCGTCGATGGGTTTGAAGGTGCTGAAGCTCTCGAAGTCGTTGAAGAGGGACAGGGCGACCTGGGAGCGCACGTCGGCCATCTGGAGTTCGCCGGCGATGAGGCGCAGGTGCTCCACGGCGCGGGTGCCGCCGGTCGCGCCGTAGCTGACGAAGCCGACGGCCTTGTTGGCCCACTCGGCGTAGAGGAAGTCGATGGCGTTCTTCAGCGCTCCGGGCACCGAGCGGTTGTACTCGGGGGTGACGATCACGAAGCCGTCGAAGGACGCGATCTTCTCCGCCCAGGCCTGGGTGTGCGGCTGGGCGTACTGGCCCATCGACGGGGGGTAGGCCTCGTCGAGCAGCGGGAGCTTGTGGTCCGCCAGGTCGACGAGTTCGAACTCGGCGTCGGTGCGCTGGGCGGCGATCTCGTGCACCCAGCAGGCGACGGCCTCGCCGTTCCGTCCTGGGCGGGTGCTTCCGAGGATGATGCCGATCTTGGTCATGGTGGTCCTCTCCGAGCTCTTGCCGAGCAGCCCGACATGCGCTTGCCTCGTCAAGTAATTGCTTGACGGGTGAAGTACATCGGAGAATTCCTTGACGCGTCAAGAACCTGAGGGGGGGTGCATCCATGGGGTGTAGAGGCAGGATCGGCCCGCACTCTCCGACAGCTCCTTGACCCGTCAAGGGGTTAAGGTGAGGAAATGCCATCCGACCAGCAGCCGTTGCAGCCCCTCACCCCGAGCGAGGAGACGTTCGTGCGTGAGCTGAGCCGCGTCATGCTGGCCCTGCCACGCGCGGTCGACGCCGACATCGTGCGCAAAGCCGGGCTTCCGCTCTCCGAGTACACGCCCCTGATGCACCTGTCCGAGGCGCCGGGGAAGGCGATGCGGATGAGCGAGCTCGCCGCCGCCTGCAGCATTTCCCTCAGCGGGATGACCCGCGTCGTCACCCGGCTGGAGAAACAGGGCTGGGTCGAGCGCACCAAGTGCGCCCAGGACGGGCGCGGATGGAATGCCGCTCTGACCGACACCGGCCTCGCCCGCCTCGAACAGGCCTGGCCGGCGTTTCTGGTCAGCGTGCGGCGACACCTCGTCGACCACTTCAACGGCCAGGACCTCACCCACCTCACCGCCACGCTCCAACGCGTCGCAACCTCCGATGACGAACGCAGCTGAGCGCGACGGACCTGCCCCCCACGTGCCCGACCGGTAGGGAAGCTGCGGGGAACCAGGGGGAACGACGACGAGGGCGTCAGTGACGCCACGTCAGCATCTGGGCAGGTCGTCCTTGTCCCGCAGAAGCAGTGCAGGAGCCGGGGCTGGAAGTTCGCTCTTCCCCACTTGAAGCCCCCGGACGGCGGCCGACGAAAACTCCGTGTCGCGCCCGCCCGCGCAGGAGAAGAATCGCCCCATGACTGACATGGGAACGTTCCGGGACGAGGTCACCAGCTGGGCGGCGGGCAGCCCCGGTGGGCCGGCGAGTGAGCTGGCCGTGCGACTGCGCGTGCGGACTGCGGTGTTGCTGGAAGGGCCGAGCGACCTCGCGGCCGTTGAGACGCTGGCCGCGCGCTATGGCCGGGACCTGCCCGCCGAGGGGGTGTGCGTCATATCCATGGGCGGAGCGATGAGCGTCGGCCGCTACGCCAGCCTTCTCGGGCCGCAGGGGTTGGGTCTGCGCCTCGCCGGACTGTGCGATGAGGGCGAGCAGCGCTTCTACGACCGCGGTCTTGAGCGGGCCCGCGGGCCGCGCCAAGGGGTCTTCGTGTGTGTGACGGACCTGGAGGACGAACTCATCCGCGCGCTGGGCGTGGCACAGGTTGAGGAGATCGTCCAGGCTGAGGGTGAACTCCCAGCATGGCGGACCTTCGTGCGCCAACCTGCGCAGCAGGGCCGGCCCCCGCAGCAACAGATGCGGCGCTTCCTCGGTACGAAGAAGGGCCGCAAGATCCGCTACGGCCGC
Organism: Streptomyces sp. NPDC051020; assembly: GCF_040683105.1. Classification (NCBI taxonomy): domain Bacteria; kingdom Bacillati; phylum Actinomycetota; class Actinomycetes; order Kitasatosporales; family Streptomycetaceae; genus Streptomyces; species Streptomyces sp. NPDC051020. The sequence goes on from NZ_JBFBCG010000089.1 coordinate 14,755, forward strand.
CTCCTGGTCGAGGCCCTCGACTCCGAGCGGGTACCGGCTCCCCTCGACAATCTGCTCGCGAGCCTGTGACCGAAGCACTGATCGAGGTCAGCAGCAGCGGCAGGTCCGGCGCCACGAACGCAAGCTCCACAGGATCCGGTCCACAGTCGCGGTGGAAGGCACCAGCAGTGTTGCAAGCGCGTACGTAGACGCCCTCGAAGCCATCGCGAAGATCACCACTTGTCTTGGACGCAACCCGCGCGGACGTCGCGCCAGGACGTGTTTCGAAAGTCCCGCCTGCCGGGCGACGTCTGGCCCGCACACTCGCTGCGTTGTCGGGCCCGCCCCGATACGCCCAGTATCGGGGCGACCCTCCGCCTTGCGATCGCACGCACCAGACGCCGCCTGGCCCGCCCTACGGGCGGACGACGCCACTTTCGAAACACGCCTGTTTGTAAGCACTTCTTTGGGGGTCTGGCTCAAGTTCCGTGCTGCGTCACTGTGTGTAGTCGGTACGGTTGCCCGACCGTAATTCACAGGCGGTCGTGGTGACGGGTCTCGTAGGGTGCCGAGATGTTGACTGTACGAGCTATGACGGAAGCCGATGTCCCGGCGGTGTCGGCGATACGAGTGACTGGCTGGAAGGCCGCGTATGCCGGGATCGTGCCTCAGCCCTTCCTCGATGGCATGACGGTTGAGGCAGATACTCAGCAGCGCCGACAGTACTTCAGAAGGCCGAAGGAGGGCACAACCAACCTGGTAGCGGTCGACGCCCATGGACGAGTCGTGGGTTGGGGTTGCCTCGGGCCCTTCCGCGGAGACCGAACGAGTACGACTATGAGTGAGCTTTACGCTCTGTACGTTCAGCCCTCACTTACTGGGTCCGGAATCGGTCGCACACTCCTCGAAGCCGTGCACGCTCAGGCTCATGCCGATGGCTTCGACCGGGTTCTGTTGTGGGTCCTCACCGGCAACACCACGGCACGCCGCTTCTACGAGCGAGCGGGTTATGTCCCCGACGGTGCTGTCCAGGCTGATGACTACGACGGAGTATCCGTGTCCGAAGTTCGTTACCAGCGCGCCCTGTAGCGTGGAATCGACTGGGTGGGGACTGTAAAACGTTCGGCTCTGTCCCATAATCGGTGGTGACACCGTGTGGTGATCACTGGAGGAGGACGCGGTGGCGGAGCAGGGGGAACCCGGCTCGGCCGTGCATCTGCCTCATGATCCTTTTTGTTCGCGTGTTGACGCCCTCGGTGCGGCCGTTGTGGTGGGGGAGGGTGAGGCCGGCGTCAACCGCGGCGCGGTCGAGTTCGAGGCCGTTGGTGAAGGCATGCAGGTGGGGAAGGTCGCAGGCGCGGACGGCCGTGATCCACTCGGTGAGCTTGGCGTCGTTACCCGGTGTGGGTTTGAGGAGCTCGGCGAACCGTCGGATCAGACGGGCGAGTTCGGTCATTTCGGGGCAGGCGGCGGTGAGTTCCCGCAAGAGCTCGGTGTTCTTGTCACGCAGGTTGTCGGGACGGGTGAGGAGAAGGCGGGCGAGACGACGCGGGGTGATGACCGGCCGGTCGCCTTCGGCCCGGCCTTGGGTGATGTAGCGGTAGAGGAGGTTGAGGCTGCCGGTGTAGCCCAGCTCCTTGATCTCGCGGAAGAGCTGGAGCACGGGGACGGCGGGATCGGCCGTCCGGCGGGTGCGAAGGTGGTCGCGGTAGGGGTCGACGAGGGTCGGCCGGTAGCGCGGGGCCCGGCGCATGGCTTCGGGTTCCCGGGTGCGTGCGTAGCGCTTGACGGTGTTGAGGGCGAGGCCCAGGCGGCGGGCGCATTCGAGCAGGCCGACGCCCTTGCCGAGGAGGTCGTGGACCTGGTGCCACCGTTCACGGGTGGTCTGCTCGCGCACTCCTTCGGGACGGGGCGGGTTGACGGTGGCCCAGCAGGAGCTGTGGGAGCGGACCTCGGCCAGGGCCTTGTCGCAGAGGTTGTGCCACAGGTGCCATCGGTCGCTGACCTGAACAGCGTCGGGCAGGGCCCTGCGTATGGCCTCGCCGTAGGAGGCCGAGCCGTCCCGGCAGACGACCTCGGCGCCGGGATGCTCGCGCAGCCACGTCTCGAGGGTGTTCCCGTTGCGGTCGGGGAGCACGTTGATCCGCTCGCCGGTCTCGGCGTCGATCAGGACGGTGGCGTACCGGTGTCGGCGCTTGAGGGCGAAGTCATCCACGCCGAGGACCCGCGGGACCCGGAGCGGGGGCAGAGGAAGCCGCATGAGCATCCGCAGTGCGGTCGAGCGTGACACCGCGGCGGCCAGAGCGCCGGACAGACGGGCGCCCGCCCGGCCCGCTAACTCCTTGACCACGGATCCGAGTCGGTCGGCGAGGCGATTCGTCCGACGCTGGTAGCGCTCCAGCAGGCCGGGCACCTGCTCACGGAACGTCTGCCGCGGGCAGCCCAGCACCGGGCACACCAGGCGCCGCCCCCTGACCGACACCACCACCCGCCTGCCGTCCACGGGCACGTCCGCCACCGTCCGGTGATGGAAGCCGTGCACCCGCCCGGTCGGCGCCCCGCACACCGGACACGGAACCGGATCATCCCGGGTACGGGCCACCACCCGGACCCGATCACCCTCGTCCGCCACACTCTCGACGACCAGGGCGGACAGACCCGAAAACACCACACCCACAAGGGCGTTGACATCAAGCACACCTCAGCCTGACACGAGGTGACGTACAGCTACCACCGATTACGTGACAGAGCCGTTCGTTTGACAGACCCGTGCCAGATCCTTCTTTGGTCGGGAGGCCGGGATGGGTTTGTCGCGGGCGGAGCTGTATGCCGCGATCCGGAGGGACAAGCGTCTTGATCCGGAGGTGTCGCAGCGGACGTTGGGTGAGAAGTACGGGGTTCATCGCAGGACGGTTCGTCAGGCGTTGAACTCGGCGGTTCCGCCGCCGAGGAAGAAGCCGGCGCCGCGGGCGTCGGTGCTGGACCCGGCCAAGGGCTGGATCGACGCGATGCTGCGGGAGGACCTGGCCGCGCCGCGCAAGCAGAAGCACACCGCCCGCAGGATCTTCCAGCGCCTGGCCCAGGAGCACGGGTTCGACTTGGTGTCCTACTCGACGGTGTCGGACTACGTTGCGCTCCGCCGGCCGCAGATCCAGGTGGAGGACCAGGAGGGACGCCGTCACCTGGCGGGGATGGTACCGCAGGTCCATCTGCCGGGCGAGGAAGCGGAGGTGGACTTCGCGGACGTCTGGGTGCGGCTGGCCGGTGAGGTCACCAAGTGCAACCTGTTCACGCTGCGGATGTCCTATTCGGGCAAGGCCGTCCACCGGGTCTATGCCTCGCAGGCCCAGGAGTCGTTCATGGAGGGCCATGTCGAGGCGTTCAACGTCCTTGGCGGTGTCCCGTCCCGGCACATTCGCTACGACAACCTCAAGCCCGCGGTCAACCGGGTCTGCACCGGCCGCAGCCGGGTGGAGTCGGAGAGGTGGACGTCTTTCCGGTCGCACTACCTGTTGACTGAACTACTGGGGACGTCTTAGCAGGTCAGTGACCCTTTGGCGGGATCGTCGTTGGGCTGGCCGTGGAGTCATCGAGAGACCTGTCGGTCCTGTCCGTGCCCTTGATCGGCGAGCTGGTGGCCACGGACGATCCGTGGGAGCCCTACCGGCTCGTCGGTCCGGAGGGGACGCCGGTTGAGGGAGTCGTTGCCTTCCTGCGGGACCTCCAGGCGGCCGGACGGCCAGCGACAACGGCTCGTTCCTACGGACCACGTGACCTGGGACTCCTTCGAACAGCCCCACCGCAAGACACGCGACTACTCGGGGTTCGGCCCGTTTCGGTTCGACCGCCTTCAATACGCTGACGCCGTGAAGGTCCTGACTGCAGCACTGGGCTCTGACGAGACGTGAGCACATCTCATCGACTCATTACGGGAGGAGGAAGTCGTGTTTGACCACGTCATCGGGCTAAGCCCCGAGGACGCCGCACGCTGGACCGATCTGGTCGAGCAGTCCCGACCAGTCCTTGAGAGCGACGGAATGGAGGCTGTCCAGACCCTCCTGGCCGAGCGCGGTATGAGCATCATCCAGGCGATCGCAATCACCCGGGCGCTACTTGGGAATGCCGAGACACCGCTTCGAGTCGCCATCGACATCGTGGCCACAAGCAAGGCCCGACAATAAGTTCAGAGAATATGTCCATGTTCCCGTGGGTTCCCGTCGCACCCCGACCACGCCAGCGAGCTCGGTGGCTGCTTGATCTGGGGCTTTTGGTCTCCTGGACACGATCGGGTGATTGCTGCTCGTTTCTCAGAAATCCTGAAGTCTCCTCAGCTGTCATGTCGGAGTCGTGGGATAGCTGAAGAGGAGGAACGGGATGGCACTGGCCGTCGTACGCGATCTGCGGCCGGGGCTTCGGTTGGAGACTTCGGAGGAGGCCACGGCCTTCGAGCAGGATCTGCTGGCTGAGTTCGTCCTCGCCCGGGCCTCTGCCGGAGTCCTCGACGACACCATCCGCGGCGACGTTGGCCCCATTCTTGGCCTGCGCGAATGGTTCGGCCGGCCTCTGTGGGAGATGGAGGCCCACGACCTCGACCGGTACTTCGGGCGGCACCGTCGCGACTCAGCCTCTGGCACTAAAGTTCGCCAGGCCGCGGCCTTCGCCGTGTTCTTCGAGTTCCTCGAACTACGGCATAAGGCCGCCATCCACGCGGCCACCGGCTTCGTCGTCGAATCCCCGCTGGACGAAATGAACCGACCCCGCGGCGGCACCTCCGCGAGGCTGCGGATCCCGCCGCCAGAAGCCGAGGTCACGACGCTCTTCAGTGGTTGGCGGTACGACATGGAAGAGGCACGCAAGTACGCTCCGGCCGCCCGGAACTACACCGCCTCGCGGCTGGCCAGCCTCATCGGTCCAAGGATCTCGGAACTGTGCCTGCTGCGAATCGGCGACGTTCGCTGGGACTTGGGGCGGTTCGGAAAAGTCCTCCTCAGGGGCAAGGGCAGCCAAGGCCGTGGCAAGAAGGAACGGCTCGTCCCGCTCATCAACGGCTCCCGTGACCTGCTGGAATGGTGGGTGACGGGGCCGCGCTGGGAGTTCGATGACAAGGTCAACGACCCCCTTGCCCCGCTGTTTCCCTCGGAACGCAGATACGGCGACGGCTCCAGCAGGGCCGTGACCGACGACGCTCTGAGGACCGGGCTCGCCGAGGCGGTCGCCCGGCACCATCCTCACCAGGCCGGGCAGCTCACGCCGCATGTGCTGCGACACTTCGCCGCTTCCGACCTCTACCGCAACGGCATGGACGTCGTTGCCATCCAAGAGATCCTCGGACATGAATGGCTCAACACGACCATGATCTACGTGCACGTCGAAAAGTCCCACGTCGAAGATGCCTGGATCCGAGCGGGGCAACGTGCCACGGCACGATTCGGAGGAACACGCCGATGAAGTGGAACCTGCGGATGGTCGCCGCACAGCGCGACATTTGGAAGGCATCCGAGCTCCAACGGATGCTGGCAGACGCCGGATTGGTGATCTCGGCCGGCAAGATGTCCCACCTGTGGTCCGGACGGCCGCTGACCGTCCGCCTGGCCGACCTCGACATCATCTGTGAGGTGCTGGACTGCACGACCTCCGATCTTCTCGTCCCGGAGAAGGCCAGCGTCCGGCAGGAGACCACGACCCTGGAGGCGGAGAAGCAGGTCGTCGGCGGCAGCCCGATCATGCACCAGCGCCGACCGGGTCGCTCGGGGCCGCCGCTATGAACACGCCCGTCCGGCGATCACGTCCCTGGGCCACCCGCAGCTGCCGGGACTGCTTTGGTTGGGGCTGGATCGATCGCCCCCGCTGCAAAGCATGCTGGGGCTTCACCTCGAAAGCCAACAGCAGCTACTGCGACGTCTGCACACGCGAGGTCGCCGCAATGGACGGGATCTGCCGCCTCTGCCGCCGCCAGGCCAGCCTGATCGCTGGACCGGACAACAAAACCCGCGTCGACCTGACAGTAGCCGCTCGCACAGGACACCAGCTCTTCATCATCGGCACCCTGCGACCGCGCGGCGGCCCCCAGCCGCAGCCTGCGCCGACGGAGCCACGGGCACCGCGGCCGCATTGTGTTCCGGCACGCTGGACGGAACTGTTGCTGTTCGAGACGCCACGCGAGCTTCGCGGCGTCAGCAGCAAGGTCGAGCACGTGGACCTGCCGGGACGGCGACTCGACCCCGAGGGCTTGAATCGTCCCCTGGACGACTACACCGCTGAGGCGATCACCGAGTACCTCGCCTATCGCCACCGGCGATGGCCGAACAGCACCAACCCACATCTGCTGGTCACCAGGAACACCGCCACCACCGCGACGGCTGTGGGCACGTTCTGGATGGACAAGTTGGTCAAGAGATTGCCCGTGGGCGTCGACCAGCTGAGGCAGGACCGCATCCTCGAAGAAGCCCTTGCCAACGGCGCCGACCCCCTCCACCTTGCACACGTCTTCTCCCTCGGGGCCAAGGCCAGCCTCCGCTACAGCAGCGCAGTGGCCGAATCGGAAGCGGAGCGGGAACCAAACACCCGCTGATCTTGAGCTTTACTCCACAGGGAGCCGTCGCCGGCCCTCCGGGGTGAAGGTGAAGGTCTGGCGGAAGGGACCTGTTCCGAAGCGCACTGCAAGCAGGAGAGGTTCCTCGTGCTCAGGTGGCCATGATCGCTCGGCACCCAGAGCACTGCCGTTCCAGAGATCGAAGGACACCATCGATTCCTCCGGGTTCTCCGTCAGGTAGCCGAGGGTCTTGCCGTAGTAGGGGTTGTTGCCGCCGAACAGTATGGACGGGGTACCGAACTCGTCGACGACGTCCGACCACACGCGGTCCTCACCCGCCCACTGGCGGACCGCACCCTGCAGGACTGCGTATTCCTCAGAGTCCAGTACGCGGTCAGGCTTGAGCCAGCCACGCTGGTGCGCGAACTCGGCATACACCGAGGCAATGACGTACTCGTGACAGCGGTCCGGGACCAGGTCGCGGAACATGCCCGCGAGGCCGGTGGAGGACGAGGCGCCGCGATCGTTCCAGATGCGTCGCTGGTCGGCCAATGCCTCGGGCTGGCACTCTACGAACAGCAAGTGATCCATCAGCATGCGGAAGGCCAGCTCCTTCCCATACATTCCGGGACGGCGCAAGGCCAGGTTCAACTGATCGACAAGATACACACGTATCTCGTCGGAGGCTGCAAGCGATCTGGAAGTAGGCACACCAAAGTCTCGCGCAAATGCCGGCGAATCGCGATCATGGGCCGACGCCCAGCCGTTCTCCACCTGAGGCGGCTCCAGGCCCTTCGCTCACTCCCGTCAACTGTGGCAACCGGCCCCTTCGACGCAGTAGAACCACCTTCGAGCCCCTGAGTTCGCGCTAAGGAGCCCTCAGATTTCCTGAACCCACGGAAGATCGAGTTCGACGCGTTCTGCTGCATCCCGGGCCAGGAGGGCGCCCACGAGAAGGGCGGGGCCGAGCAGGAGGGCGGCCGGTTCCGGCGCACGCATCTGGTCCCTGTTCCCAACGTCGTCTCGCCGGAGGCCCTGAACGACCGGCTGCGGGAGATCGACGCCCAGGAGGACGAGCGGATGCTGGCCGGGCGGCTGACCAGCGTCGGATTCAACTTCGTCTCCGAAACCGATCTCCTGCTGCCGCTGCCGTTCGAGGAGTTCGAGTGCGGCATCACACTGACGCCGAAGGTCGACCGCAGCAGCCGGATCACCGTCCGCCAGTGCCACTATTCGGTCCCGGCCCGCTTCATCGGCGAGAACGTGCGGGTCCTGCTGTCGGCGTACACCCGAATATGCCCAGTCGTGTACAGGTGAACGTACCCACTTGCAGGCCGATTCAGCTCCTTCGCCTGTATGCGCCGGGGGCCAGCCCGTGCGTTCGCTTGAACGCGCTGGCGAAGGCGAACTCGGAGGTGTAGCCCACCTGGGCGGCGATGGATCTCAAGGGCACTTCCGTCGCCCGTAGTAGGCGGGCTGCCGTGGTCATTCGCCACCAGGTCAGGTAGCCGAGGGGCGGTTGCCCGATCATTGAGGAGAAGCGCCTGGCGAACGCTGCCCGGGAAAGGCCCGCTTCCGTGGCGAGTTTCGCCACGGTCCAGGGCGCTGCCGGGTCCCGATGGACGGCGTGGAGGGCAGCGGTGACCGCCGGGTCGTTGAGGGCTGCGGCCCAGCCGGTGGTGCTGCCACGAGTGGGCTGTTCGGCAAGCCAGATACGCAGGATGTACATCAGGAGCGTGTCCAGGAGAGCGGGGACGGTGGCGCTGGTACCCAGGCGCGGATGGCCCACCTCGACGGCCAGGAGTTGCACTGCCGCGTGCAGCTCGCGGTGGCGGCTTGGGTCGGCCCGCAGGTGAATCGAGTCCGGCAGGGTCAGCAGCAGGGGGTGGGTCCGGGACGGGTCGAGCTGGTAGGCGCCGCAGAGCACCGCGGTGACCGGACCGCCCTCGCCGAACCGGTCGACGCTGTCCGAGACGTAGGACGCAGGCAGTTCGGGACCGTCAGGGACACAGGCAGGGTCAGTCACCGCGGTTGCCGGGTCGTCGGCCAGCGTGTGCCCGCTACCGTGTGGCATGAACAGCACATCCCCCGCACCCAGTTGAACCGGCACCGCGTGTGGGGACAGGAGCCAGCAGGAGCCCTCCAGGACCACCTGGAAGCCTGCCGACCCGGGCACGGAGGCGAACTGCTGTCCCCAGGGCGCATGCCATCGCACGTAAGCCGACCGGGGCCGACCGGTCCGCGCCACCGTGATCACATCGCTGAGCACATCCATTCGGCGAGCCTACGCACGAGACGTACGCGCATGAACACGGCACCCTGAAACATGGATCGTCTCCATGGACATCCGTAGGTTCGCTGCATGAAGATGAAGACCGCGCGTATCCACGCGTTCGGCGACGCGTCCGTGATCCGCTACGACGACGTCCCCCAGCCTCGACCCGCTTTTGGTGAAGTGCTTATCCACATCGCGGCAACTTCGTTCAATCCCACCGAGGCCGCATTGCGCGCCGGACTGCTGCAGGCGTTCCTCCCCGTGGATCTCCCCTACACACTGGGCTGGGACGTCTCCGGCACGGTCGCCGCGATCGGCCCCGGGACCGAGGGGCTCGCCGTCGGCGACCGGGTCGTCGGGTGGCTGGAGGGTACGGGCGCGGCTGCCGAATACGTTTCGGCGCCGGGCGCAGTGCTGGTCTCGGCGCCGACATCCGTTCCTCTCACACACGCCGCGGCCCTGCCCTTGGCCGGCCTGACAGCCTGGCAGGCTGTGTTCGAACATGGGAAGGTGAGCGCCGGCCAGCGGGTGTTGGTCAACGGTGCGGGGGGAGGAATCGGCGGCTTTGTGACACAGCTTGCCAAGCATGCCGGGGCCGAGGTGATCGCCACGGCCAGCGCCCGCAGCACCCAGGCTGTCTGGCGGCATGGGGCGGACCACGTGATCGACTACACCGCCTTGCCGATCGCATCTGCGCTCGACGGCCCAGTGGACACTCTGCTCAATCTCGTTCCGCTGAGCCCGCACGATGCCGCGACACTGGCACCTGCGGTACGGCCGGGTGGGCGAATCGTTTCGATCGCAACCACCATCGAGCCGCCTGCCGACGCCGGGGTGAGTGCGACGCACATGGTCGCCCGCAACGATGTGGCACACCTGGCGGCGCTTGTGGAACTCGTCGACGCGGGTGAGGTCACCCTCGACATCAGCGCGTTGCACCCGCTGGCCGACCTCGCGGACCTTCACCGCCTCAGTGAAGCCGGACGGATCCGAGGCAAGGTCGTCATCGTTCCCTGAGGCCGGCGGGCGCACCCTGGTGCCGGCTCCGGCACCCACGACTCGGTGGGCACGTTCATGTGTACGCGGCTGAGTACTTTGGCGGGTACGCCGACACCTGCTGCAGGGCAACGAGCTGCTGGTGTTCGAGAAACGGGAGGTCGCCGCCCGTCATCCCCGGCTGACCCGGCGCGGAAAGTTCCGCGACGAGCTGGACCACTACCTGGAGATCCTGCTGGCCAAGCCGGGGGCCATGGCCGGTTCGACCGCGCTGGTCACCGCCCGGGAGAACGGCTCGTTCACCGAAGTGCACGAGGCTTTCTGGGCGGCGGCCCGGTCGGCGCATGGGGACGCGGCCGGGACCCAGGCTCTGATCGAGGCCCTGCTGTTGCACCGGCGCATGCCCGCGGCCGCCGTCCAGCAGGGCATGGCCGCCGCGATCCGGGCGGGCGCCACCACCGCGGACGTCGTCGCCGTCGAGGCCCGCAAGGCGGCCGCACTGGTCCCCGAACCGGCCGAGGACAGCGACGAGCAGAGTGAGCCGCCGCCCTGGGCGGAGCCCAGCGGGGTGGTCTCCCTGACTGCCCGCAGGGCCCAGCTGCCCGAGGACAAAAGGCCGTTGCCGACGGTCTCGCACTACGACCAGCTGCTGAAACGCCAACCGAAGGGCACCGCATGACCACGACCGAGACCACCGCCCAGATTCCTTCGCCCCGCCGCGACACCGGGCCCGAGGAGGCGGTCGACACCGCGATCGACGAGGCTTGCCGCACGCTCCACCTGCCCACGATCCGCAGCCGGGTCCAGGACATGGCCGGCGAGGCGATGCGCCAGCGCTCCAGCTACAAGGACTTCCTGGCCGACCTGCTGGAGGCCGAGTGCGCCGAGCGCGAGGAGAGGCGCAAGCTGCGGCTGGTCAGGGAAGCGAACTTCCCCCGGCCCAAGCGGCTGGAGGACTTCGACTTCGAGGAGAACCCCAACGTCACCCCCGAGCTCGTCGGCACCCTGTCGGACCCGGCCTGGGTCAGGGCGGGCCAGCCGCTCTGCCTGATCGGTGACTCCGGCACCGGCAAGTCCCACCTGCTGATCGGGATCGGCACCGCCATGGCCGAGGCCGGACTGAAGGTCCGCTACACAACCACGGTCAACCTGGTCAACGAGCTGGCCGAGGCCGCTGACGAGAAGAAGCTCTCACGGACCATCGCCCGCTACGGGCGCGTCGATCTGCTCTGCCTGGACCTATGCCGAGACCGCGACTATGCCGAGTGGGCAGGCTCCGCCTGAGGCTGTGGCTCCGACGGCGGCTGTTCCGTTCTGCATAGTCGCGATGCCGGACAGGGCTGAGAGAGATCCCGGAGCCGGTCCTCCCGGCGTCCCTTGCCGCGGACGACGATCTCGCCGCATCGCCAGTCG
>NZ_JBFBCG010000090.1:0-25482 GCF_040683105.1 Streptomyces sp. NPDC051020
CTACCAGCGCATCGTGACCACGTTCAATGAGCACCCCGAGAAGGTGTTCCGCGATCTGCACGAGCACCTCAACCTGCCCACCGACGAGCCCTCGATCAACGTCACCCGCTCCCGCCTGGGACGACTCGTCCGCCAGGGACTCCTCGAACAACCCGGACGCGGCCGCTATCAGAAACGGACTTAACGCCCTCTCAGTTCTCATCGACATTTTCGAGCTGTTGATCACTGAGTGCTGCCCAAAACCGTCGACAAAGGTTGCTCGCTCTCGCTTACGAAACCAAGGGGCCGACTGCTCGCGCTGTCGGCCCCCAGGGGGGCGGGCCCCGCTGAACCGGCGGGGCTCCGAGGGCCGAAGCCCCGAGTGGGTCACTTGGCTCGCAGGGGGCCCGCGAAGGACTTGCGCAGGGATGCGGGAGCGGCGACAGGGAGCAGCGCGGCGAGCACCTTGCCCTTGAACGTGCTCGGCTGACGCGTCAGCTCGACGTCGACCCGGGTGCCACCGGCCTCGGGGGTCATCCTGAAGACCCAGCCGCCGCCGGCTCCGAAGAGCTTGGAGTCGAGGGTGGTGATGACGACCGTGTCACCACCCGGCTCCCACTCGTAGCGTGCGCGCTCCCAGGCGGCGGCGGTGCCCTCGGTGACCTCGGCCCAGGTGTCGCCGAGGTCGTGGACCTCGAAGTGTGCGGCGTCGATCGTGGGCCAGGCCTCGGCACGAGAAGGGCTGAAGTCGGTCAGAACCCCCAGTACGTCCTTCGGGCTGAGCGTGGAGACGAGATGGAACCGTACGACTGCCATGGGGGCTTTCCTCACCGATAAGTAACTGCTCTGGCTGGTGACAAGACGTTCTCATGCTGTGCGTCACCTGTCAAGATGGTTATCTGGGGGCGGGGTGCTGAGGTGCCTGTCAGGAGGGTCATGTGAGCAATGCGTTTCCGTGCCGGACGACCGCCCTCGACTTCGTGGGTACCTTGCAGGCCGTCGCGGGTCGGCTCCAGGCGGGCGGATCGACTCACCGGGGCTGCTTGGAGTGCGGACACCCCGACCGCACGCAGGTTCAGGTCGAGCGCTCCCGCGGTCGACCGACCGCAATGGTGTGCGATGCGAACCTGCGGGAACCGCGTCAGGGTGGCGGTCCAAGGGCTCTGTGCCTCGAGCCGGTGAGCAGGCGTGTTCCGACGGTGGGGGCGGTTCCCTCGTTACGGGGGCCGCCCCTACCCTGCGAGCCTCAGGTCCGATTCTCGGCCTGGAACATCCAGCTCTGCTTCTCCAGGTCGGCTGTCAGGCCGATCAGTAGATCCTGGGTCACGGTGTCCGCCGGGCCCGTCTCCTCGATGCGTTCCCGTACCCGTCCGATGACAGCGGAGAACGTCCGCACCAGGGCCTCGACGACGTCCACGTCCTTCGTCCAGCCCGGTGGGAAGGAGGGCACCCCGCTGGTCTCGGTGATGGTGACGGCCCGCCCGTCCGGGCTGACCCCCAGCGCGGCGGCACGTTCGGCCACCGTGTCGGCATGGTTGCGTGCGGTGGTGACGACCTCGTCGAGTTGGAGGTGGATGGAGCGGAAGCGAGGCCCGTACAGGTTCCAGTGCGCCTGCTTGGCCACCAGGGACAGGTCGAGCAGGTCGACCAGGGTCGACTGCAGGGCACTCCCGACAATTTTGCGCTCTTTGTCCGGCAGTGAGCTGTTGATGACCATCATGAGTGTGCGGTTCCTTTCGTATTGTCGTCAGCGTTCCCATGGTCGGAGCCGTCCGCCCGTTGTGGATCAGTCGTTTGACTGCCGGCCGGTAAGGCCGGAACACACGGAACGCCGTGTTCGGGAGAGCGGCTCAGGGACTGGAGCGACAGCGCCGCAGCTATATGACTGGCAGGCCCGTCAGAGGCCGGTGGACCCATGCATCCGCGACGGACCTCAGGGGCGTGACCTGCCACGAGGTCTCAGTCCAGAGCTTTCAATGCTCCGGTGACGGCGGACTCCAGGAACGTCCGGTCGACGCGGGCCTGGCCCATGACGCGAAGTCCCTGGATGAACGTGATGAGGAATCGGGCCAGTTCCACCGGACTGTGCTCGCTGCTCAGTTCTCCCCTGACCCTGGCGTGATGCAATGCCGCGGACAGCACGGACTCCATGGCGGTCATGGTCGCGCGCGCCTGCTCGGCCGTGCCGTCATGCGCTGCACGCTCGGTGGTCGCGTTGACGAGCAGACAGCCGCGCTCCCGGTCCACCGCGTCGGTCGTGACCATCGCGATCAAAATTCCTCGCAGTGCCGTGCGGATGTCGGAGCCGGCCCGGATGTCCCGGTCGAGAGCCGCGACCAGACCGTCGCAGTAGCGTTTCAGGGCCTGGGCGTAGAGGCCGTCCTTCGAACCGAACGCCGCGTACAGGCTGCCGCTGCCGATTCCCAGCAGTTCCGTCAGCCGTGGCACCGGCGTGGCGTGATAGCCATGCCTCCAGAACAGGCTCATGGCCTGCTCCACTGCCACGTCGGTGTCGAATTCACGAGGGCGTGCCACACCGAGATCCTTTCGCCGGTGAAGTCCTCAAGCGGGTACGAGGGCGGTGGTCACGGTGCGACGCCGGCGGGGCGTCCCGTAGGGTGCCCGACGCTCGTTCTGTCGGTCGGGGGTTGCTCGAGCGTGCGTGCCGGACGCCGCCTGGCAGGCGGGACTTCGAAACACGCCCTAAGGGGGTCGGGGAATGGAACACGGTCCTGACTCTGGCAGGGCGGCTCTCCGGAAGCATGAGTCGATCGACTGCAAACGCGTTCGGGTTCCGTATCGATGCAACCAGGGGCATGCTCGTCCGGGTGTTCTGCGGTTAGCCTCGACGACATTGACGGCAACAGTCCGAGGACTAACATGCAGGTGCACCTGAACCCCCCACTGGAGCCCGGTAACGCGCCCCTGCACGCGGCTGCCATTGTCGCGACCGCGGCCGACATCAGCGGTGCGGAACTGGATTACAGCCCCGAGAGCATCGATCTGGTCGAGGACATCGTCGACGGCTTCCGCGCCGAAGGTGTCACGGGCGAGCACATGGCCGAATCCCTCATCGCGTTCGGTTGTTACGTCGGCGAGATACTGACCCGCCGCGTCGGGGGAGCCTGGCGGCAGGCCCCGATGGTTTCCCCGACGGCCTTCCCCCTCGTGGTGGAGCTGCCCGACGCGCGGGAGTGCCAGCCGATCGACTGGCTCTTCCGTCGGCTCGAGTTCGGAGCCGACGTCAGTATTCGCGACCTCTACGCGGCGGTCGACGCGGGCGCGTGAGCGTGTATCCGTACCGGCATGCATGTGGGCGGTAGGCGCGCAGGTGGGCGGGGAGCGTGCGCGAGAACGTACAGAACCGCGGGCGGGCCCCCAGTCGCCCCGGACGCCGGCGGGCGAACGCCCATCCGCCTCTGAAGGGCCACGCTGCGGTCATTCGCCGGGCTGGCGGACGAGCGGGTTGGCACCGATGGAGTTGTGGATGCGGAAGGTGACCGTTCCCGGCCGGTAGCGGTCGTCGGACCACTCCACGGGGCGGCCGGCGTGGGCGGTGGTCACCCGGCGGACCCGCAGCAACGGGGTACCGCGGCGCACGCCGAGCAGTTCCGCGTCGCGGGTGCCCGCCGCAAGTGTGTCGATGACGTGCTCGCCGTGCGCGAAGACCACGCCCACCTTGTCGAGCAGCCGCTGGGTGACCGACTCGCAGTCGGGCTCGATGCGCTCGACCGCGTCCGCGATCCAGCCGGCGTAGACGGTGCGCTCCAGCAGGGCTGGCTGTCCGTCCAGACCACGCACCCGCAGGACGTACAACACCTCTGCGCCCGTGGGGAGTTGGAGGCGCAGCGCGTCCTCGGTGGAGGCCGGGCGCCGGGCGGTCTCGACGACCCTGCCGGTGGCCTTGTGTCCGGCTGCCCGCGCCCACTGGGCGAAGCTGCGCAGTTCGGTGAAGCTCTGGCTGCGGCGGGCGCCGAGCACCACCCGTCGGGTGCCCTGTCGTGAGCCGACCAGTCCCTCGGCCACCAGAGCCGCGAGCGCTTGGCGGACGGTGCCGCGGGATACCTCGTACTGCTCGGCGAGTTCGCCCTCGGTCGGGAGCCGGCCCCCCACCGGGTAGTCGCCGCGGTCGATCGCGACCCTCAACTCGCCGGCGATCTGCTCGTGCCGTGCCGCCACACCTAGCCCCCTCATCCGCGATACCGGCTCCGCTCTGCGCGCCACCGGCTTGTGCACACAGGGTAGGCGATCCCGCCGCACCGGGCATGCTCTTCCTGCACGCAGCAGAGCCTGCACGCCCACGCGGTCCGCATCGTCTCAAGGAGCCTTCAAACCGAGAGCGAGCATCTGTTCTCCGTTCACCGAAAGGTCATCGCGCTCCGCCGTACTGGGGGCATCTTGTTTGGACAAGTTGCCTGGGGTCGGGCAGTACCCGATCACTGTTTTCCGGGCAGCCCATGCACCCTCAGGAGACCTTGTGAACCTGTTCTCTGCGCGAACGGCCGCCCTTGCCGGCGTGCTGACCGCAGCCACGCTCGCGCTCAGCGCCTGCGGCTCGGCACCCGACTCCGTCACGTCCGGCAGCACGGGCGGCCCGCACGCCGCCACCGCCACCTCGGCGCAGGACCTCGGCGGTATGGACGCACTGGTCGCGGCGGCCAAGAAGGAAGGCGTGCTCAACGCAATCGCCCTGCCCCGCGACTGGGCCAACTACGGCGCCGTGATCGACGGATTCACCAAGAAGTACGGCATCAAGGTCAACGACGAGAACCCGGACGGCGCCAGCCAGGACGAGATCAACGCCATCACCTCGCGCAAGGGCCAGGACCGCGCCCCGGACGTGGTGGACCTGGGCCAGTCGTTCGCGCTCAGCGCAGCTCAGCAGGGGCTGCTCGCCCCGTACAGGGTCGCGCCCTTCGACGACATCCCGGCCACGCAGCGCGACACCCAGGCCCGCTGGTACAACGACTACGGCGGCTATGTCTCGATCGGCTGCGACGCCAAACGCGTCAAGGAGTGCCCCCAGTCCTTCGCCGACCTGCTGAAGCCGCAGTACAAGGGCCAGGTCGCCATGAACGGCAATCCCACCAAGTCCGGCTCCGCCTTCGGGGGCGTCTTCGCCGCAGCCCTGGCGAACAAGGGCTCCTTCGACGACATCCAGCCCGGCCTGGACTTCTTCGCGAAGCTCAAGAAGGCCGGCAACTACAACCCGGTGGAGTCCACCCCGGCCACGGTCGAGAAGGGCGAGACCCCGATCAGCATCGACTGGGACTACCTCAACGCCGGTTACGCCGACGAGTTCCGCAGCAAGGGCGTGGACTGGAAGGTGGCCATCCCCAGCGACGGCCAGTACGCCCAGTACTACTCGCAGGCCATCAACAAGGACGCCCCGCACCCGGCGGCCGCCCGGCTGTGGGAGGAGTACCTCTACAGCGCCGAGGGCCAGAACCTCTTCCTGAAGGGCTCCGCCCGCCCGGCGCTCATGCCCTCGATGACTCGGAGCGGCACGGTCGACAGCGCGGCCGCCGCCCGTCTGCCCCAGGTCGACGGCACGCCCTCCTTCCCGACCGAGGCCCAGCTGGACAAGGCCAAGCAGGTCGTGGCCCAGGGCTGGGGCAAGGCCGTGGCCGGGTGACCCAGCCCATGGCCGACTCCTCCGTCACCGTTTCCCCCGCCGTCGTGCCCGTCGGCGGGGGGCCGAACGCCGCGGTACGGGGCCCGGAACCGGCTCCGCCCGGGCCCCGGCCCGAGACCCGGCTGTCCCGCCCGGCCCGGCAACCGCGCCGTCGCTCGGCGGCCGCACTCGCGGTCGTACCACTGCTTGCCTTCACCGCGCTGTGCTTCGGCATCCCTGCACTGGCCATGCTGAACGGCGCGTTCACCGCGCAGGACCCGACGACAGGCGCCTCCCACTACACCACCGCCAACCTCAGCGCCTCGCTGCACGGCGCGTACCTGACCGCGCTGGCCGGCAGCGTCAAACTTTCCGCCGTCTCCGCAGGTGCAGGCGCGGTGCTCGGGCTGCTGCTCGCGCAGGCCGTGGTCACAGCCCGGTTCCGGGCGCTGCGCGAGGCGGTGCTCACCGCTTCCGGGGTGCTGGCCAACTTCGGCGGGGTGCCGCTCGCCTTCGCCTTCGTCGCCACTCTGGGCAACGCCGGCGTGATCACACAGCACCTGCATCTGACCGAACACGGCTGGAGCCTGTACAGCTTCTGGGGCCTGGTGATCACATACCTGTACTTCCTGATCCCGCTGATGGTGCTCACCGTCGTGCCCGCGCTCGACGGCCTGCGCGTCCAGTGGCGGGAGGCAGCGCAGAACAACGGCGCCACCGCCTGGCAGTACTGGCGATACGTCGCACTGCCCGTGCTGGCCCCGTCGCTGCTCGGCGGCCTGGTGCTGCTCTTCGGCACCGCCTTCGCCGCATACGCGACCGCCGCAGCCATGGTCGGCAGCTCGGTGCCCCTGGTCACCCTGCAGATCGCCGACGCCCTCTCCGGCAACGTGCTGGTCGGCCAGTCCAATACGGCGCTCGCGCTCAGCCTGGACATGGTCCTGGTGGCCGGCCTGGTCATGGCGGTGTACCGACCCCTGCAGCGACGGAGCGCCCGATGGCTCGACTGACCCGCCTGCGCGTCTGGCGGGGCCTGGTCCTCGCCGGCGCGGCGCTGTACTTCCTGGGGCCGCTGGCCGCCTCCGCCGTCTTCACCGTGGACGTCCCCGGCCAGGGCCTCACCCTGGGCGCGTACACCCGCATCGTCGGCGCCGACGGCTTCGGCGACGGCCTGCTGCTCTCCCTCGAACTGGCCGCCGCCACCATCGCCCTGGTGCTGCTCCTCGTGGTGCCCGCACTGCTCGCGGTACGGCTGGGAGTGCCCCGGCTGCGCCCGGTGGTCGAGGTGGTGTGCGCACTGCCGCTGGTGGTGCCCGCGGTGGCGCTGACAGCCGGGATCAGCACCGTCCTGAAGTGGGCGCCCGACCACCTGGCACATACCCCGTTCTTCGCGACCTTCGTTGCCATTCAGAACCCGGCCTTCCCCGTGGTGCTGGTGCTCGCGTACACGGTGATGGCGCTGCCGTTCGTGCACCGGGCGCTCGATGCCGGGCTGAGCACGATCGACGTACGCACCCTGGTGGAGGCCGCCCGGAGCTGCGGCGCCGGATGGCCGCAGGCGGTGCTGCGGGTGGTGCTGCCCAACCTGCGGGCGCCGCTGCTGGCCGCGTCCTTCCTCACGTTCGCCCTGGTGCTCGGCGAGTTCACCGTCGCGCAGCTGCTCGGCTTCCAGCCCTTCGCGGTGTGGATCGCCGGGATCGCAGGCGCCGACGCCCAGCTGTCGGTGGCCGTATCGGTGCTCAGCCTGTTGCTCACCTGGCTGCTCCTGCTGCTGCTCGTGCCGGCCGGAGGGCGCCGCCGCACCGCTCGTACTCCCCGGAAGGGGGTCGTCTCCGCATGACCGATTCGCATACGACCGACCTCGGCTCGACCGACCGGACCCCGACAGAGGCCCGGGAGACCGGCGCCGCCCTCGAGTTCGTCGAGCTGCGCCGGTCCTTCGGCACCACCATGGCTCTCGACGGGCTGAGCCTCTCGGCAAGGCCTGGTGAACTGCTCGCCCTGCTGGGCCCGTCCGGCTGCGGCAAAACCACCGCGCTGCGGATGCTCGCGGGCTTCGAGCAGCCCGAATCCGGCCAGGTGCTGGTGGACGGCCGTGACGTCACCCGGGTGCCGGCACACCGCCGCGACGCAGGCATGGTCTTCCAGTCGTACAGTCTCTTCCCGCACCTCAATGCCCGCGACAACGTCGCCTTCGGGCTGCGGATCCGCAAGGCGGGCGCGGCCGAGCGGCGGGCCCGCGCTGCGGAGCTGCTGGAGCTGGTCGGCCTGCCTGACCATGGCAACCGCTACCCGCACCAACTGTCGGGCGGCCAGCAGCAGCGCGTCGCGCTGGCCCGTGCGCTGGCGCTGAGGCCGCGGGTGCTGCTCCTGGACGAGCCGCTGTCGGCACTGGACGCCAAGGTACGGCTGACGCTGCGTGAGGAGATCCGCCGGCTCCAGCAGGACCTCGGCATCACCACCCTCTTCGTCACCCATGATCAGGAGGAGGCGTTGTCGATGGCCGATCGGGTGGCGGTGATGCGCGGCGGGCGGCTGGAGCAGTGCGCCCCACCCGTGGAGCTGTACGCGCACCCGGCGACCGCGTTCGTCGCCGAGTTCGTCGGCACCATGAACCGGCTGCCCGGCCGCGCGGCCGGCGTGGGCGAGGTCGAGGTGCTGGGCCGCCGGCTTCCGGTGGCGGGCGGGGCGGCGGCGGGCGCCGAGCTGGACGTGCTGGTGCGGCCCGAGGCCGTTGCCGTGCGGTCCGATGCCGGCGGCGGGGCGAGGGTGGTGGGGGCGACCTTCCTGGGCGCGATGACCAGGCTGACCGTACGGCTCGCCGACGGCACCACGATCAAGGCCGACCTGTCCACACCCGACGCAGCCGCGCTCGGCGCGGGTGCGTCGGTCTCCGTGGCCCTCCCCGACCGACCGGTGCTGGTGGACTCCCGCCGCACCTCACAGAATATTCGCTGACGCCACATCACTTTTGACCGGAAGAGCAGACCTTGCCTCCACACACCGCCGAGTCAGTCCGGCTGCAGGCCGTCCTCTTTGACATGGACGGCACCCTGGTGGACACCGAGTGGGTCTGGTGGGACGCCGTAGAGTCGGTCGCCTGCGGCCTCGGACACGTCCTCGGGGAGGCCGACACACCTCACGTGCTCGGCCGATCCGTGGAGCACACCGCGGGCCACCTGCACCGCACCACCAGCGGGCGGGCACCCGCGGCGCACCTCGCCGACGAGCTCCTGAGGGAGTTCGCGGACCGGGTCGCGGCGCAGGTGGTGCCGCGTCCCGGCGCCTTGGAGCTGCTGGACGCGCTCCGCGAGGCGGGCATCGCCACCGCGCTGGTGTCCGCGTCCCCGCGCGTCGTGGTGGACACCGTGCTGACGAGCATCGGGCGACACCGGTTCGGCGTCACGGTCGCCGTCGAGGACACCCCGCGCACCAAGCCCGCCCCCGACCCCTACCTCGCCGCCGCCGCGGCGCTGGGGGTGCCGCCGAGCGCCTGTGTCGCTGTCGAGGACACCGCGGTCGGCGCCGCCTCCGCGGAGGCGGCCGGTTGCCCGATCCTGGTGGTGCCGTCGCTGATCCCCGTACCAGCAGGGCCCCGGCGGCGTATCATCGCCAGCCTCGACCACGCCGACCTGGCGCTGCTGCAGGACCTGGCGGCCCGGGCCGACGGACCGCCACTCCGGACCGCCTGACACATCACCCCATGACTGACCCGGGTCCTGGCCGCCGACGGCGGCCAGGACCCCATCCGTGTTGCTGCGCACCGACCACCCGGGAATCGGTTCGGCGCCGCGTCGCGAAGGGATCTGCGCTCCCCCTGCGGGCCTGCTCCCGGCGTCGCCTCACCTCCCCTCGGCCGTCGCCCGCGGGTGGCGCCGACGCTGGTGCGGACCGCTGTCTCCGGGCTCGGCGAACTGCGGGGCCGCCCCGCGCAGCGTCCGCCGCCGCACTCTTCCGGGAGCCGGTCGGGCGGCCCCGAAGGAGACGGGCTGCGGGCTGCGGAAGCAAACAGCCGACTGCGGCCCCGGCGGTGTGCCGGGGCCGCAGTCGGCTCGGGTTCGGTGCGACGGGAGCGTCAGTCGCGGGCAGTGAAGGCGTAGAGGTTGCCGTCCCAGGCGCCGATCAGCAGCGTGTTACCGGTGACGGTCGGGGTGGACAGGATGGGAGCGCCGAGGTCCAGGTCCTGGAGCTTGGCGCCGGTGGTCTTGTCCAGGCCGTACAGGTGGCCGTCGGTGCCGCCGATCCACAGCGTGTTGCCGCTGATGGTCGGCGAGCCGACGAAGGCCCTGCCGCTCTGGAAGTCCCAGAGCTTGGTGCCGGTGGCGGCGTCGAAGGCGCTTACGCGGCCGTTGGTGAAGCCGGCGTAGACGATGTGGCCGTCGACCGCCGCAGAGCCACCGGGCTGGGCGGCGTCGTCCTTGGAGACGCCAGTGCTGTGGTAACGCCACAGCTCCTTGCCGGTGGTGGCGTCCCGGGCGAGGAGGGAGTTGCTCATATCGGTGGTGAACACCCGTCCGTCGGCCACCACGGGAGTGGAGTGGTGGACGCCGCCGACGGCTCCGGCGGAGGCGAGCTGCTTACCGGTGGCGGCGTCGTAGATGCGCAGACCACCACGGCTGTCGTGGACGTAGACCTTGCCGTCGACCACGGTGGGGGTGCTGCTGTCCCACCAGCCGCTGTCCACCGGGGAGTTCCACACCTGCTTGCCGGTGGCGGTGTCCACGGCGACGAGGTGGCTGCCCGTGGTGGTGTAGCCGAAGTAGTAGAGGGTGGAGCCGGAGACGGTCGCGCCACCGTAGGCGTAGCCGTCGTAGCGGCCGGTCTCCGAGGATCCGGGGAGGGTGTAGCTCCACTTCTTCGCGCCGGTCGCCGCGTCCAGCGCGGTCAGGGTGCCGCGCATCTCGGTGACATAGACGGTCCCGTTGTGCACCACGGGCGTGGACTGGACCAGGCTGTCGGTGGCGAAGTGCCACTTGGTCCGGCCGGTGGCGACGTCGACGGCGTCCACGCCGTTGCCCTTGGCCCCGTCGGTGTCCCAGGTGCCGATGTAGGCGGTTCCGTCCGCGACCACCGGGGAGGACATGCCGATGGTGGCGCCGCTGCGGTGGGTCCAGGCGTTGGTCAGGCTGCCGGAGCCGAGGCTACCAGGCTGCACTCCGGTGTGGAGGGCGTCGCCGTGGAACTCGGGCACGTCCGCGCCCGGGCGCACCTGGTCGGCCTTCGGCGCGACGGTGAAGCGGCTCGTGGTGGACCAGCTGTCGCCCGCGTCGTCGAACGCGGTGACCTTGGCGGTGTGCTCGCCGAGTGCCAGGTGGCGAGTGTCCCACGGCGCCGACCACGAGAACTTGCCGGTGCGGCGCAGCTTCCTGGCCTCGTCGTCGTCGACGCGGACCTCGACCCGCACCACATGGCTGGAGGTGTTGTACGCGTCCACCTGGAACTCGGTACGGCCCTGTCCGACCTGGGAGCCGGGCGCCGGCGAGGTGGCCGCGATCGTGTGCTCCTGGTTGAACATCCGGAACTCGGCCTTCACCTCACCGTCGTGCAGGGTGACCTCGCGGAAGCCGATGGGCGAGTGGTCGTCGTTGTAGGTCGCCGAGGCCGTGTTGTACTCCACCGCGCCGTCCAGCAGGTGGGGGTCGGTGAAGTTGGTGTGCATGTGGCCGTTGAAGATGGCCTTGACGTCGTAGCCCTTGAGCAGTCCGAGCAGGGCGTTGATCTGCCCGGTGGAGCCGCCGGGGTCGGGGGTGTCCAGCGGCTCGTGGGTGTTGACCACGATCTGCTTGCTGGTGCCGTCGGCGTTCTTGCCGTTCAGCTCCAGGTCCTGCTTCAACCAGGCCATCTGCACCGGATCGCCGAGGCCGCCGTTGTTCTCGAGCTGGATGAAGTGGGTGTTGCCGTAGTCGAAGGAGTACCAGGAAGGTCCGAGCAGCGAGCGGTAGTTGCCGACGCCGCTGTCCCCGCCGCCGTGGTCGTGGTTGCCCGTCAGCGGCCAGATCGGGAGCTTGGAGTTCGCAGACCCCTTGAGCCATGCCTGCCAGTGGGAGGGCGCACCGTCACCGCTGAGGTCTCCGGTGGCCAGGACGAAGGCCGGCTTGGTGGGCAGTGCGGCCATGTCGTCCAGCTGCTTGGCGAGCTTGCCCGGGGTGACGCCGTCACCGTCCGCAGGTGCCTCCGGACCGTCGGGGCTGGTCACGTGGGTGTCCGTGATCTGGGTGAAGGTGAAGTCGGGCCGCTCACTGGCGTTGTCGTGCCGCAGATCGAAGTTCCGGGTGATGGTGGTGTCGGCCTCCGGCGAGCCGAGGTCGCGGTAGAAGCGCGGAACCCGGTTGCTGCCGAGGGGGGCCGAGTAGCCACGCGGCATGGTGATGTTGACGATGGTGCGGGTCCACTGGTTGAGGTCGGCGGAGAGCACGTAGTGGCCGTCGCTGTCGGTGCGGACGACGGTCGCGCCGTCCGAG
This sequence comes from Streptomyces sp. NPDC051020, assembly GCF_040683105.1. NCBI lineage: Bacteria > Bacillati > Actinomycetota > Actinomycetes > Kitasatosporales > Streptomycetaceae > Streptomyces > Streptomyces sp. NPDC051020. The sequence continues at coordinate 12,055 of NZ_JBFBCG010000090.1, forward strand.
ACGGACACACCCGCCAGCCCCGGCTCGTTCTTGTCCTGGCTGCCGTCGCCGTTCTTGTCGTCGAAGACGGTGCCCTGGACAGTGGCATGGCGCGGGGGGCGAGGGGTGATGTCGAAGTTCACCGGCGCGGCGAGTGACTGGTACCCGTCGTTGGCCAGCAGGTACGCGGAGTAGGAGCCGGCCGGCAGGCCCGAGGTGTCCAGGGTCGCGGTGCCGCTGGCGTTCGGGACGTAGACCCAGGTGAGCGAGGCCCCGTCGCCGGGCTTGCGGCCCGCCGGGTAGATGCCGATCCAGTTCGTGGCGCTGGGAGCGTCGGTGGTGTAGCTGAACTTGAGCTGCTGACCGACCTGGGGCTGCTGGGAGACCAGGGTGAGGGTGGATGCGCTCACGGCCGACTGGGGGCTGCTGGTCGGTGCGGCGAACGAGACGGGCGCGCCCACCACAGCGAGGACAACGGCGCAGGACCCTGCCACTACTGCGGATCGGATACGGGAAGAAGGCACGCTGCACTCCTTGCAATAGGGAGAGTTGTCCGGACAACTCTGCTAACCGCAGGAGACCCGTGGCAGGTGTCTGGTGGGTGTTGCAGCGGCATACCACGCACGATGATTGCGTGTCTCCATAAGACCGACCGGCACACGGGAGGCGGCGTCGAGGGCCGGGTGCGCACATCTGCGGCGTTGTCGTCGGTCAACAACGCTCCGCGTTGCCACACGCCGCGGCACTTCAAAGCGGGCCATCTGCTGGGCGGCACGATGTCCTTCGGAAGGTGGGGCGGGCGCCGGCCCGGATGGCGAGGAGTGTCTGCAGGTGCCGTTAAAGGTGCGTCCCTCGAAGTGGGCCAGTCCGAGGGCCTGTTTTTCTCGCTTGGAGTTCATCGTTCGACGCGCATCTTCAGCGCTCGCCAGGCGTTCGCCTCCGGGCCGCCTTCCTGGAAGAGGACCACGGCCCAGTTCAGGGCAATGTGGGGCAGAGGCGGCGCACGACGGTCGCTCTCGGCGGCCCTCATGTCGGCCAGCACGGTGGCGGCGTAACGCAGTTGCGGCCGGGCGTACATCCGGTGGAGGGCGTCCGGGTCCGCCGGCCTCTCGTTGTGGATGCCGCGCATGGGCGATACCACAGGCGTTCGACCGATCTGGCAGTGGAAGGCCGAACGGTGTTCATCGGTCTGCTTGTGCGGCGGTTTGTGGGCCGGACTGCGGGGTGAGGCCGAGACCTCACGCGTCCTCGCATGAATTCCCCGGGGCCGTTCGATGAAGATCGCCCTCTCTGCGATCCGAAACTTGTCCAGTCAAGCTAGCCTCCTGGCCCATGAGATTCCTCCGCAGAGCAGCAGGGATTGGCCTGACACTGCTCTTTTCCATCCTGGGCTTCTGTGCGCAGCCCGCCGCCGCGCATGTGTCGCCGCAGCACGGCGAAATCGTCATCTTCACCAAGAACGACGTCACCAGCGGGCGACTGATCGTCCACCGTGACGTGGTGTCACCGCAGGACGCGGGCGTCTGGGCCTCGCGCCTGCTGAGCACGTCGAGCTGCCCCGCCACCGGCTCCGGCGTGGCCGGAGACTCCGGCGGCGTCCCCGGCGGCGTCGTGGTCGAGCTCGCGTGGAACTGCCACGTCGACAAGCTCGACCTGAGCGCCATGCTGAAGCAGGGCGGGCTGACCCAGGTCGTCGCCGAGTTCGACGGCACCACGTCCAACGCCAACGCTCAGACCCCCGTCGTCGACGCATCGGGCGCCCACGCGCTCCCCACCTTCCCGTGGGCAGTGGTGGCGCTCGGCATCGCGCTGGCCGCCGCGCTGCTGCTCGCGGTGTGGCAGATCCGCACCGGGCGGCTCCAGCTCGCCCAGCTGGCCGCCAAGGTCGGCGCCAACCGCAAGCGGGTCAGGCTGGCGACCGTCGGCGCGGTGGCGCTGTCCTGCCTGGCTCCCCAGGTGGCCGCGGCGGCTCCGCTCCTCGAGGAGGCAGCGGCGACCGCCAACACGGTCACCGTCACGGGCACGGTCTTCGAGGACACCAACGGCAACGGCAAGCGCGACACCGGCGAGGCTCCGATGCCCGGCGTCGACGTCAACGACGGCTCCGTCTGGACTACGACCGGCCCCGACGGCGCGTACAGCCTGCAGATGGACCCGACCCGCCGGGAGACCGACCTCATCAACATCGTCTCCCCGAACGGCTACACCCCCGCACTGCGCGAGGACTACATCCCGCAGTTCTTCCACAAGGTCCCGGAGGAGGGCGGCTCCGGCATCGACTTCGCCCTCGTCAAGGACAAGAACGCTGCCAACCCCACCGAAAAGTGGGTGATGAACTCCGACATCGAGGTCAGCAACACCACGGACGGCGCCGCCGAGAGCGCGTCGAAGTGGTGGCCCAAGCAGGTCGAGGCGATGTCCGAGGTCGACGGCGCCACCATGACGATCACGACCGGTGACAACACCGTGACCGACTACGCGGCGGAGCCGCGGCGTCAGCGCGGCTACGACATCCTGCGCAAGGGCCTGACCGAGGGCAAGCTCGGCATGCCCTTCTACCCCGTGGTCGGCAACCACGACGTCGGCGGCACCGCCACCTCCCAGGGCTATGGCGGCAGCATGGAGTACTACCGCCGCAACCTCGGCCCGGAGTGGTACAGCTTCGACCGCGACGGCCGTCACATCGTCGTCCTTGAGGACAACTACGACTCCAGTGGCCTGAAGCCGCAGCTGGAGTGGCTGCGCGAGGACCTCCAGCGTCACGCGGTGGGCAAGCAGGTGTTCGTCTTCGCGCACCGCTCGCTGTTCACCCAGTGGGGTCCGGGGGCCGGCATGCAGCCGACCGTCGACGAGCTGTCGAAGTACGACGTGCGGTTCTTCGCCGCGGGCCACAACCAGCAGGCCGAGTACCGCCGTGGTGCCTTCAAGCGTTCGGTTGAGGTCAACAACCAGGGCGAGTACGGGATCGACGGTGCCCGCGCGGACTTCAAGATCCTCGACTTCAAGGGCATCTACGATGACCCGAGCACGGAGCGCAACGAGGACACCGGCTATGTGATGGGCACCCACCGCCAGTTCGACGTCCGCGACGCGGTCTCGCTGGTCAGCCCCGCCCAGGGCAGTCTGCACGGCAACAGCGCCGGAATCCCGATCGAGATCTACACCGAGGACGCCGGGCGCACCCCGGCCACGGCCTCGCTGACCATCCGCGACTCCCGCGGCCACGTCCGCTGGCACAAGGAGCGGATGAAGTTCGGCACCAAGGTCCGCAAGACCGGTATCGAGAACTGCTACACGGCCCCCGGCGGCACCCCGGAGCCCTGCCCGGCCGCCCGGACCTCCTGGACCCGGATCAGCAGCAACCTCCCCGGCATGCAGCCGGACACCTACACGGCCGAGATGACCGCGGTCGACACCCGCGGCAAGGCGTGGCCCACCGTCACCAACACCTTCACGGTGGTACCCGAAGGCAAGATAGCCGAGCCGAAGACCGGTCAGGACTGGCTGCGTCAGGGCCGCGACGAGGCGGGTCGCTCCGCCAGCACCGACAACCCGGGCACCGAGCTCGACCTGCAGTGGGCGGCCAACACCGGCGAGCAGTTCAACCTCAACGGCTCGGTCGTCGCGGACGGCAAGGTGATCGTCTCCTCCAGGGCGTTCGACTCGCCGCACCATATGATGCTGGCCTACGACATCAAGTCCGGACGCGAGATCTGGCGCACCTACCTGGACGGTGACGCCGAGTCGGCGCCGACCTACCACGACGGCAAGGTCTACCTGACCACCGCCGTCGGCCGGATCTACGCTCTGGACGCGGAGGACGGCCACGTCGTCTGGCAGAAGATCGAGGACGAGAAGCAGTACAGCAACAGCGTCCGCCGGTACGGCCGGGCCGGTGGTCCGGTCACCGTCTTCGACCTGAACGCCGAGCACCGCACCGTCGCCGTCTACCAGAACTGGAGCAAGGTCGAGTGCCGTGACGCCAAGACCGGCGACCTGCTGGGCGGCTTCAACGGCGCGACGAGCTGGGGCCAGTTCCACAGCACGGCCGTCCGCCAGCCCGGCTCCGACATCGCCTATCTGCACACCGGTTCCAGCAACACGGTGGTCGCCATGGACCTCGTCGGCTGCCGCCAGCTGTGGGCGAAGGACACCAACGGCGACATCGCCAGCCACTCCTCCCCGGCCCTGACCGACCCGGCCAACGGGGACCCGCAGCTGGTGACGATGACGAACAGCGGCGTCCGCGGGCACAACCTCAGCACCGGTGCCGTGCTGTGGCAGTCCAAGCTGGGCGGCGGCAGCGGCTGCGGCGAGAGCGGCCCCGCCCCGCTGACCAGCCCCGCGATCTGGGGCAGCACCGCCTACATCGCCAGCCGCGACGGCGCCATCCGCGCCTACGACACCAGCGCGGCCGACCCGTCCAAGCCGGTCTGGGAGACCAAGGTCGGCTACCAGCCCGGCAGGACCCCCGTGGGGTGCAGCGGGGACCTCAACTCGCCCGCGATGCACGCCCTGGTCACCAAGGACCTGGTGTACGCGGGCACCCGCGACGGCCGCCTGGTCGTCCTGGACCGCGCCACCGGCGCGCTGCTGTCCGAGTACAACCTCGGCGCCGCCGTGACCTCGGCGCTCTCCGTCAGCGGTGACTACGTCTTCGCCCTCACCGACGACGGCACGCTCCACGCTCTGGCCGGGAACGGCCGCCAGCGGCCGCAGCCGTCCCTGACGGTGACCCCGACCGAGACAGTGGATGCGCAACCGGGCCGCGCCACCGACGTGAGCGCCACGTTCAATCTGCCGGCGAATGGGCCGATCACCGACGTGGACCTTCGCGTGACGCCGCCCTCCGGGTGGCAGGTCGACGGCGGGACGGTGTCGAAGCCGTCTATGGAGGACGGTTCATCCATTGAAGGCCGGTGGGCCGTCACGCCACCGAAGCAGGTTGACCCGGGGTACGTCGACGTGCGGGTCGCAGCCACCTACCACTTCCATTTCCCCAATGATCCGGTGGACCGCCCGGGGCGTGTGGAGAAGGTCGTCCGGCTGTTCGTGCCGCCCGCCACCCCGAGCGGAACCGCGCATCTCAGCGACCTGCCGTTCCTCAGCGAGTCCAACGGGTGGGGCCCGGTCGAGCGCGACAAGTCCAACGGTGAGGACCGCGCCGGCGATGGAGCAGCCCTGACCATCGGCGGGAAGACGTACGCCAAGGGCCTTGGGACGCACTCGACCAGCGAGATCACCTTCTGGCTCGGCCGTTCTTGTCACAACTTCCATGCTGAGGTTGGTATCGATGACGAGGTGGCCCAGGGTGGATCGGTGGCGTATCAGGTGCTCGGCGATGGCCGGCAAATCGCCGACACCCCTGTCGTCCGCGGCCCCGACAACGCCCTCCCCGTCGATGTCGACGTGACGGGGGTCAGGATACTGACACTGCGGGTCACCGACGGCGGTAACGGCAACGGCTCCGACCACGCCGACTGGGCCGACGCCCGGGTGGTCTGCGACTGAGCCACCCGCCGGTCTGTTCTCACCCGCGCGGTTGGCCACATGCCGCCGCGGTGAGTCGGATCCGCTTTCCCACCAGCGATCTCTGCACATCATCCTCGGCGCACGTAGACCTCAGGTCGGGCGCATCGCGGCAGACCGAAGGACTATCAGGCCGAGGGTGATGTGCACAGGAATGCCCGCCGCTCGCGCGGCAACGGCCACTGCCTCACCGTCCGCGCGTTGCCTCCCCAGCCAGAGGAGGCAACGCGCGGCGCTCCACTCCCGACGGGACCACCACTGTGCACATCCTCCGCACCTTCCGCACCCACGCCGCCCGTCTCCTCCTGATCGGCCTGGCCGCCGCAGCGGCGTTGCTCGGCACCACAGGCACGGCCGAGGCGCACCCCTTCGGCGCACCACCGGTCGCCCAGGTCAGGGCCGAAGGCCGAACCGTCGAGATCACCTGGTCGGCCCAGCAGAACGACCTGGACGTGCTGCACCAGGCGGCCAAGGGGGACGACGCGACCTACCTCGGCTCGCACATCACCGTGCGCCAGGACGGGCGTGAGTGCCGACGGGGAGCCGTGGACACCGCGCAGATCGCGAGCAAGGGCGCCCTGATCCATTACACCTGCCCGCACGCCGTGGACACAGTCGCTGTGACCATCACCGCGCTGACCGACGTCAACTCGTCCTATCGCACGATCTCCGTGACACAGAACGGTGGCGGCGGCCTGCACACGGCGAGCGACCCCACCCGTACCCTCGCCCTCGGCGGAGCCGGCAACTCCACCGCCACCGCATCCACAGGTCCGGCGACCGTATGGACCACAGACCTTGCCGCACTGCTGGACCACGGTGTCGTCCTGCCACTGGCCCTTCTCGTCTCGGCAGCGGTGGGCGCCTTCCACGCCTGCGCCCCCGGCCACGGGAAGTCGCTCGCGGCCGGGTACCTCGTAGGCGGCCAGGGCAAGGCGCGGGACGCGGTGTGGCTCGGCGCCATCGTGGCCCTCATGCACACCGCATCGGTCGCCGTACTCGCTGTGGCCTTCTGGCTCGCCGCCCAGCACGCACCGGACGTCGCCGCGGTCACGAACTGGCTGCAGCTGATCGCGGCCCTGGTCGTGGTCGCCGTGGGCATCGGCCTGCTCCGACGCCACCTGACCAACCGCAAGCACGGTCACCACCACGGTCACAGCCATGGTCACCACCACGGGCACAAGCACGAACACGGGCACGACCACGAACACGGGCACGACCACGAACACGGGCACGACCACGAACACGGGCACGACCACGAACACGAACACGGGCATGGCCACGAACACCACCACGGCCACAGTCACCACATCCCGACGTCCAAGTCCCTGCTCACCTGGCGCGGCATCCTGCTGCTCGGCACATCCGGCGGCCTGCTCCCGTCCCCGTCGGCGTTCCTCGTCCTCCTCAGCGGACTGCTGACCGGCCGGGTCGGCGCGGCCATCGCGATGGTGGTGGCGTTCGGTGCCGGCATGGCGCTGACCCTGACCGGCGTCGGCCTTGCGGTACTACGTGGTCGCGACGCGTTCCTCGCCCGAGCCACGAACTCGCCCGCGCTGCGCACGTGGAGCACCCGCGTCCCGATCGTCGCCGCCTGGGCCGTCGTCATCGGCGGCACCGTGGCGTCAGCCGTCGCCGCCGGCCGCGTCCTCGCATCGTGATCCAGGACAAGGGCGAGCAACTGTGGGCTTTCGAGGCCGTTTGAGCGTGCGTACGTGAGGGAACCCGCCCACCCACAACGGACCGCCCCCCGGAGAGCCGCCGCGAGGTTGATCACGGCGGTAGCTCAAGGCGTGCCCGTCGTGTGCCCGACGTGGCAGAACATCAAGGGGACTGGCGGGGAACCACGGTTACTGACGATGAGCGCAAAAGGGAACGGCCCCCGACCGATTCACCTGGTCAGGGGCCGTTCATCTGCGGTGGGTGTGGGATTTGAACCCACGGTGACATCGCTGCCACGACGGTTTTCAAGAACGTACGTTGCAGCCCGAGGCGTATAGATGCGGCGGGGGGTTGGGGCAGTCAGTCGCCAGTCATGACGGGGACGATCACTGCTGCGATCGCAGAGAGCAGGCCTGCTACGGCCAAGAAGGCGTTGAACTTCTCTTTCGCACTCGGGAAGACGGCACGACTCATGTCCCCGACCTTGCTCCGCAGCACGATCATCTTGATCTTCTGCCAACGATGCTGGCGGTTTCGGCACCCCATAAGCACGCCATAGGCATTGTTCCGGCAGTACGTCCGACCGTCTCGATTGACCGCCCCACACCAGACCGGTACCTGGAAGGAGGCGTAAGCGAAGACCGCAACGGACAAGGCCGCGACGATTGAGAGGGCCCATTGCTGGGTCCACGCAACGATGAGTGCCCCAATCGCGATGTATCCCCAGTACAGGCGCATGGCTTTTCCGTGACCTCTTTGGGCTGGCGGGGCACGGTCTTGGTCTTGCCGAGGTGCCCGTACACCGTGGACCGCGGCACGCCGAACATGTCGACACTCGGGACGGGGTGCGGGCTCTCCGGGGCAGGCGCGCCTGTGGGCGGGGGCTCGGGTCAGGCGTAGGCGGCGAGGAAGGTGCGGATGCCGCCTTCGGCGTAGCGGTTGAGGTCGGCCTCGCTGTGCTGGGCGCCGCCGTGGAACATGGCCTGGTTCACTGGGATCCACAGCAGCAGTCCGGCGAAGTGGTGGGCGGCCAGCATCGGGTCGTCGGTCTTGAGCAGCCCCTGGTTGGTGAGGCGCTGGAAGGTGGCCGCCAGGGTCGCCAGGACCCGTTCGAAACCCTGCTCGTACCAGGCCGCGCCCAGTTCAGGGAAGGCATCGGCGTTGGCGATGATGAGGCGACGCAGCTGGATCACCTTGGGGTGAGTGAGGGCTGCCAGGAACTGGCGGGCGAGGCTGGTCAGGTTCTCGTCCAGGGCATCGGCGTCGGCGGGGATGTCGGCCACCAGGTCCACCATCGCGTCGACGCGGTCGGTGGTGGCCAGCACGATCTCGGCGAACAGCTTCTCCTTGTCCGCGAAGTGCTTGTAGACGGTCTGCTTGGATACCGCGGCCAGCTTTGCGATGTCGTCCATGCTCGTCCCCGCGTAGCCCTTGTTCAGGAACACGGTGGTCGCCGCGTCCAGGATCGCCTGGTGCTTGCGCGCTGACCGGCTGTCCATCATCAGGTCCCTCTGTTCAATCCGCCGTCTCCTCCTGCCGAAGAGAGTACTGGACTGGCTAGTACTCATGCGAGTACTGTACCGTCCAGTTCCAAGAGCCGCAGGGCTTCTGCCCTGCGCTGCGCATCAATGGGGGTTTCACATGGACAAGGTGTTCTCCGCTGACGGCACGGCCATCGCCTTCGAGCATCAGGGCTCGGGCCCTGTGGTGGTGCTCGTCGGCGGCGCTTTCATGACCCGCGGCGATTCCGCCGAACTCGCCGGTCTGCTGGCCGAGCACTTCACGGTGATTACGTACGACCGCCGGGGCCGCGGCGAAAGCGGGGACAGTCCTGCCTACGAGGTGCGACGCGAGATTGAGGACCTCGACGCGCTGATCGAGGGCCCTGGCGGCGGATCGGCCATGGTCTTCGGCATGTCCTCGGGCGCCGTCCTCGCCCTGGAGGCCACCGCCCGCGGCAGCGCCGTATCGCGCCTCGCGCTGTACGAGCCGCCGTTCGTCACCGACGACGGTCGGCCGCCGCTGCCCGGCGACTACGTGGAGCACCTGACGGAACTCGTGGGTCGCGAGGCGTACGGGGACGCCGTCGCCTACTTCATGACGGCGGCGATCGGCCTGCCCGACGAGGTCGTCGCGGGCATGCGGCAGGCCCCGTTCTGGGCGGGCATGGAAGCCGTCGCCCGCACCCTCCCCTACGACGGCCGGATCATGGGCGACACCATGTCCGGCCGCCCCCTGCCGGTCGACCGATGGGCGTCCGTGACCGTTCCCGTCCTTGTCGGCAGCGGGGACGCGGGCGCGCCGCACATCCTGACCGGCGCGCGGGAACTCGCTGTGGCGGGCGACAACTTCACCCTGCGGATCTTCCCGGGCGAGGAGCACGCCATCGAGGCAAAGGTCCTGGCCCCGGCCCTCGCCGGCTTCTTCACCGAGGAGCACACGGCATGAGCACGGTCTTCGCGAGCACGCTGTCGCGCAGTTCGCGCACCAGCTTCTCGGGCAGGTCGCGGTCGGCGTCCAACTCCCCGGCGGCGGCCTTCACGGAGACCGCGAGCCGCTCTGCTTGTTCGTCAGGCCGGTGGCGGCGAGCTCCGCGATCTCGCGTTCCTGCGCGGTGAGGGACGCCCTGGTCCGGCCGTCGGCGTGCGGCACACCCCGGCCGGCCGCCCGCAGCTCCTTGCGCGCGCTCGGCCCAGGCAGGGGAGTCCAGTTGCTGGAAGGCCGTCAGCGCGGCCGTCAGGGCGTCCCTGGCTTCAGGGCCACCTGCGGGTTCTCAGGCCTGGACCACTTCTGGTTGGGACTGCCGGCGCAGGACCACAGCTGCAGCCTGGTGCCGTTCGCCGTCTGGTTGTCCCGTACGTCCGTGCACTTGTTGGCCAGACCGCTGACCAGGTCGTGACGGAAGTTCAGCACGAACCGCTGCGCCGAACCTCCGTTGCAGGAAGCCAGTTCGAGATCCGTGCCGTCGGCGGTCGAGCCGCCCGCGAGCTGCACGCACATGCCGAGTCCGCGCATGGTTCCGTTCGTGAACGTCCAGCGCTGCGAGGAGGACCCCGAGCAGTCCTGGATCATCAGCCGCGCATCCTGCACGGCTTTGCCGCCGACGATGTCGATGCAGCGCTGTGACGCGTGGCTGAACACCGTCACACCCGGCACGGCCACCGGGGCTGACTTCTCGGGGGGCTTGCCCTTTGCCGCGGCGGAGGGTTCGCCAGGAGCAGCGGAGGCTTTGCCCGACGCACTGCTCTTGGGCGAGGCGGACGACGTGTGCTTCGCTGATCCCCCGGGGTGCTTGGCGCTCTTGGAGCCGGACGGGGTCACCGAGGGAGCCGCCGGTCCGTCGAGCCCGTCGACGACATCGGTGCCGTAGGTGTCGGAGTCGACGACCGCCGACGCCCCGCCGCGCTTCCCGTCCTCGTCATGACCGGCCAGGCCGAGGGTCACCAGCACACCGATCGCGGACAGGAGCCCCACGGTGCCCACGACACCGAGGGCACGCGGAATCCCTCGCGCCGGGCCATGTCACCGGTGCGCCGGCCGGCCGGTTCGGGCGGTATGGCGGTGGCCGCGGCCGCCGGGCTCGGCACGCTCCGGTCGGGACACCTGGTCGAGGTCTCCCGGGCGGACCTGGTCGCCCAGATCGTCGGCGGTACCGCGATCAAGACCACCGAGGCCTTCAACCGTGCGCTCGGCGGCGTCCTCTTCATCGACGAGGCGTACACGCTGCTGTCCGACGGCCAGGGCTCCGGCGCCAACTTCGGCCGCGAGGCCGTCGACACGCTGCTGAAGCTGATGGAGGACCACCGGGACGACGTGGTGGTCGTCGCCGCGGGCTACTCCTCCCAGATGGACGACTTCCTGGCCTCCAACCCCGGCCTCGCCTCCCGCTTCTCCCGGACCATCGAGTTCGAGAACTACGCCGTGCCCGAACTGGTCGCCATCGTCGAGAAGATGTGCCTGGGCCACCAGTACCGGCTGGACGACTCCACCCACCAGGCGCTGGCCGTACGCTTCGAACGCATGCCCAAAGACGCCACGTTCGGCAACGGCCGCGAGGCACGCCGGGTGTTCGAGGAGATGGTGGACCGCCAGGCGACGCGTCTGGCCGGCCTCGCGCACAACTCCGAGAGCGACCTGCAACTGCTGCTGCCCGAGGACGTGGGCGCCGACGCGGCGGCCGCGATCTCCGGCGAGGCCGCACCGGATGAGACCGACCCGCTGGCGCGACTGGGGGACCTGGTGGGGCTCGCGGCCGTCAAACGGGACGTCACCGACCTCGTGAACCTGCTGTCCACCGCACGTCAGAGGGAGGCCGCGGGCCTGCCCGTGCCGCGCATCAGCCATCACCTCGTCTTCACCGGGCCGCCCGGCACAGGCAAGACGACCGTGGCACGCCTGTACGGCGAACTGCTCGCCTCGCTCGGCGTGCTGCCCCGCGGCCAGCTCGTCGAGGTGTCGCGCGCCGACCTGGTGGGGCGGTACATCGGCCACACCGCGCAGCTGACCCGCGAGGTGTTCGAGCGGGCCATCGGCGGCGTGCTGTTCGTCGACGAGGCGTACACCCTGACCCCGGCGGGCGCCTCGGGCTCCGACTTCGGCCGCGAGGCGGTCGACACCCTGCTGAAGCTGATGGAGGACCACCGCGACGAGGTGGTCGTCATCGTCGCCGGATACACCGAGGAGATCGGGGGCTTCCTGGCGTCCAGCCCGGGGCTGTCCTCGCGGTTCTCCCGCCGCGTGGAGTTCGCCGACTACTCGTCCGACGAACTGGTCACGATCGTACGGGCCCATGCGACGACGTCGGGCTACGAGTGCGGCCCCGGCACCGGGCAGCCGCTCCGCGAGTACTTCGACTCGCTGCCGCGCGACCGGTCCTTCGGTAACGCGCGTCTGGCGCGCCAGGTCCTGGAAGGCATGATGACGCGTCAGGCCGGACGCATCAGCCGCATGTCGGCGACCGGTTTCGAGGACCTCCGGCTCCTTCTGCCCCAGGACGCGCCGCAGCGGGAGGGACTGTCCGCATGACCCGCAGCCCGCAAGGAGGTCCCGTCCGCCGGAGCCCGCGTGGCCGGCGGCCGATCGTGGAACCGGGCTTACCCCAATACCGTTCAGTTAGTGATTCTGGATGGTGATGTGGGGGCTGTGTTTGGGCTGGGGCCAGTGTGTGTGGTGGGAGCGTTTCGCGGCCCATTTCAGGACTTTGCGTTTGACGACTCGGGGGTGTGAGCGTTTTCGGCGTTTTGGGTTGAGGTGTTGGGTGAGCCATCGGATGGCGTGACACCAGGTCGCTTCGGCTACGTCAGTGCCCGGAGGGGGAAAATGCGCTCTGCGCGACTGAACGGCGCGCGATGCGGAGGGACTTGACGAAGGAGACTCTGTCGGGGTCGCACCCCGCGTGTGCGGCAGTGTCGGCCATCAGGGTGCGGATGGCGTAGTGGCAGCACAGATGTCCCCAGATTTCTTGCTGGACAAGGTCGGGGGCTTTCGAGCGCAGTACCGCGCGGGGCCCGCGCTGGTGGGTTTTCAGCTCGTCGAAGGTGGTCTCGATCTCCCACCGTTGGGCGTAAGCGGCTGCGAGGTCCTCGGCGCAGGCCTCGGCAGGGTCGAGGATCGTGGTCAACAGCCGGTACTCCTCGGCGTTGCCCCGGCCGTCATCGACTGTGTAGTCGATCACTCTGACCGTGAGCGGCTCCGTCGTGGCCCGGTTCGTGCCCGACGTCGGGACGATCCGGGCCAGCCAGGACCCGTCGGCCAGGGATTCCAGATACCTGGGCCGCAGGTTCGTTTTCACTCGCCAGAGCAGATCCGCGCCCGTGGCCACGGCCTGCTGCCAGAGGCGGAACCCGTAGAAGCCCCGGTCTGCCAGGACCAGCTGGCCCGGCTCCAGCCGCCCGACGAGCTGCCGGGACAACTCGATCTCCGACACGCTGCACGGGCCGGTGACAGCGTCGAAGACCGCATGGGTGCCGCATTCCGCCAGCGCCACCAGGCGGGCCTGCGGAAACGCGGCCCGCTCCCCCCGGCTGGAAGCGGGCCGCCCGAAAAATCTGCGTTGGCTGCCGTGTCCGCCACATCCAGGCACGTCCCGTCGATCGCCACGAGGCGACGCCCGGCCAGCCACGACCCCGGCGTGCCAGGCCCCGCCAGCGGACGCGCAACCCGAGCGAAGAGATCCCGCACCGGCTCGAACCCCAGACGAGACCTGGCCTGGAAGATCGCCGACTTCGAGGGCGGCGTGAACGACTCCGACCACCCCGA
>NZ_JBFBCG010000091.1:0-25349 GCF_040683105.1 Streptomyces sp. NPDC051020
GGAAGCTAAGCCTTTCAGCGCCGATGGTACTGCAGGGGGGACCCTGTGGGAGAGTAGGACGCCGCCGAACAATTATTCCGGGAAAGCCCCGCACCCCTGGTGCGGGGCTTTTCTGCGTTCACGGGGCCGGCCGTCGTCGCGTCGCTGCAGTGCCCGCTGCTTCGCGTGGCTGGTCTTTCGGATGTCCTCGCGCGCGGTTATGCATTTCCCCGAATTCGGGGTATGCTCTGTCTCGTTGCCGCAGGGCAGCAGGCCCCAATAGCTCAGTCGGTAGAGCGTCTCCATGGTAAGGAGAAGGTCTACGGTTCGATTCCGTATTGGGGCTCAGCCAAAGCGAAAGGTCCTCACCATTGGTGGGGACCTTTCGCTTTACCCATGGAGCGAGTCGAGGCGAGCCAGTTCGCCTGCTGAAAGGCGCAGCGCGGCCGCGGCCACGTTCTCCTTGAGGTGGTCCGGATTGCCGGTCCCAGGGATGGCCAGTACGTGCGGGCCCTGTTGCAGGGTCCAGGCCAGGCGGACCTGCGCGACCGTCGCGCTGTGCGCACGAGCGATGGTGCGCAACACCTCGTCGCCGCTCCAGCCGGCGGCACTCGCCCCCCGCTCGCGGCCTTCGCCTGCGATGGCGAAGAAGGGCACGAACGCGATGCCCTGCTCTCCGCAGAGCCGCAGGATGGCGTCGGCATCCGTGGACCTCGAGTGGAGGCCGTAGCGGTTCTGCACGCAGACCACCGGGGCCACGGACTGTGCCTCGGCGAGGTGTTCGCTGTTGATGTTGGAGATGCCGAGGTGGCGGATGAGGCCGGCCTCACGGAGTTCGGCCAGGGCGCCGAAGTGCTCGGAGACCGAATCCTGGCCCATGAGACGGAGGTTGACCACATCGAGGTGGTCGCGGCCCAACTGGCGCAGGTTCTCCTCCACCTGGCCGCGCAGCTCCTCCGGCCGGGCATGGGGCTGCCATGCGCCCGACGGGTCGCGGACCGGGCCGACCTTGGTGGTGATGACCAGGTCCTTGGGATACGGCGCAAGTGCCCGGTTGATCAGCTCGTTGGCCGAGCGCAGCGACGAGAAATAGAACGCTGCGGTGTCGATGTGGTTCACACCGAGTTCGATCGCGCGCCGGAGCACTCCGATCGACTGCTCACGGTTGCTCGGCGTACCGAGGTCGAAGGCGGCGCTGCCGGTCAGGCGCATTGCGCCGAAACCGAGACGGTTGACGGTCAGGTCACCGAGCTTCCACGTGCCCGCGGCATCCGCGGTGATCGTCTCTGTAGTCATGACCCGGAGTCTGTCAGGGGCGACTCACCGGTGAAGCGCAGTCAGACGGCGGGCGGTTCAGGGACACGCATGGCCAGGATGGCCATGTCGTCGGAGGCGGGGTCGGCGGCGAAGCGCTCCACCGCCCGCAGGACACGGCCCGCCACCGCGCCTGCCGTCAGGCCGGTACATCCTGTGAGCACATCGGCCAGACCGTCGTCGCCCAGCATGCGAGTGCCTTCACGGCGTTCCGTGACGCCGTCCGTCACACACAGCAGGACGTCGCCCGGGTCGAGGGTGACGGTCTGTTCGTACAGTTCGAGGTCCTCGATGACGCCCAGCAGTGGCTGCGGTTCGGCCGGGGCCTCGACCGTGCCGTCCTGCCGCAGGCGCAGCGGAAGGGGGTGCCCGGCGCACACCACCTTCAGCAGGGCGCTGCCGTCCTCCTGGGGCCACAGCTCCCCGTAGAGCAGGGTGAGGAAACGACTGCGGGAGCCTTCGTCGAGGATCGCGGCGTTGAGGCGCTCCAGGACGGCGGGGCCGCCGAAGCCCTCGCGGGCGAGGAGGCGCAGGGCGTGGCGCGCCAGCCCTGTGACGGCCGCGGCCTCCGGGCCCGTACCGCAGACGTCACCGATGGCGAAACCGTAGGCGCCGTCGCGGATCGGGAAGACGTCGTAGAAGTCGCCACCGACCTCGTTGCCCTCGCCCGCCGCCCGGTAGATGACCTCGATCTCGACATTGGGGACGTCGGGCAGTCCCGGGGGCAGCAGGCTGCGCTGGAGGGACTGGCTGATCGCCATGCGTTCCGAGTAGAGGCGGGCGTTGTCCAGGGCGAGCGCGGCGCGGCGGGAGAGGTCCTCGGCGAGTTCGAGGATCTCTTGACGGAAGTGGTCGTCGGACGGCTTGCCGAGCGTGAGCATGCCGATGACGCGGTTGCGGGCGACGAGAGGGAGGACCACTGTCTCGCCTCCCACCGCGGCCGCGGTGGCCAGGGTCGTACGGATGCCGGAGCCGGGACCGTCTGACTGGTCGCGGCCGAGACTGCGCATGGAGGCGCGCAGGGCGGCCTCGTGGGCCGCCTCGGAGGGGACGGCCCAGACGCGGGCGCCAGGGGTCGGCACGGGGTCCGGCGGGGAGATCTTGGAGAGCAGGTCCTTGAGGCCGTCGATGAGCTCTTCGTCCTCGTGGAGGACGTACGAGAGGTACGGCTCCGAGGACTGGTCGGCGATCGTGTAGACGGCGCACCAAGTGGCCAGGGTGGGGACCGTCATCTGGGCCATCAGGGCAAGTGTCTGGTCCCGGTCGAGGGTGCCGGCGAGGAGGTCGGACGCCTCGACGAGGAAGGACAGCGAACCGCGGCGGAGCCGTTCCAGTTCGCCGAGGCGGGCCGATTCGACGGCGAGCGCGATACGGTCCGCGGCGAACTGGAGACGCAGGGCCTCCTCGTTGGTGTACCGGCCGGGCGATTCCGTCGCGACGCCCAGGGACCCCGTGAGGCGTCCTTCGACCTTCAGCGGGACGGTCACGACGGAGCGCATGCCGGTGTCGCTGAGCAGCGGCACCGCGCCGGGGACGACGGTCAGGTCTTCGTGCACAGCCGGCATCCGGGCGGAGCCGTACCGACCCGTGCCTGCTTCCACGGGGACGCGGGCGAAGCGCTGACGGGCGGACGGGAGGCCGGTCGTGGCCCGGACCTCCAGCTCGGTCTCGTCATCGGTGGCCAGCAGCAGGAAGGCAGAATCCGCGTCGAGCATGTCGCGGGCCCGTTCGACGGTGCGCTGGAGCAGCCCGTCGAGGTCGTCGGGGGCGGGGGAGCCGATGAACACCTCGAAGGGGTCCGTCGTGCGGCTCTCGGAGCCCGCGTCGGTGACCGGGGTGCGCACCGGTGACTGGAGTACGGCACGTTCGTGGTCGCGGACCAGAAGACAGACCGTAGACGGTTCGCCCTGGGTGTCGCGGACTCTGAGGTGGGAGGCGTACACGGGGATGGTGCGGCCGTCGGCGCCCCGGATGCCGTAACTGCCTTCCCAGCGGGAGAGCTGGAGCGCGTCGGCGATTCCGGTGCTGGTGCCGGGGGTGTGCGGCCAGGCGGTGAAGTCGGTGAGCTGTTTGCCGGTGACCTGTTCCCCGGTGTGGCCGAAGAGGAACGCGGCGTCGTCGTTCCACCCGGCGATGGAACCGGAGTGGTCGATCTGTACGACGGCGACCCGGACGCGCTCGTCCGCGACCGGGAGGAGGTCGATGGGGAGCAGCGGGCCCGCGGAACGGATGCCCACCGGGCGCTCGGGAAGATCGAGCTGGAACCAGACCTTTTTGTGCGCCGGGGTGTACTCGACGCCCCACCGGGCAGCGAGTGCCGCGCAGAGGAGCAGGCCGCGGCCGCCCTCGCGATCGGGGCTGCCGAAGTCGAGTCCGGTGCTCTGGAGCGGGATCTCCCGCTCCGGGTAGTGGTCGGAGACCTCGACCCGGACGCCGTCCTCCGTACGCAGGCACAGCACATCGGCGGCGGTGCCTGCATGCACCACAGCATTGGTCACGAGTTCGCTGGTGAGTACGACCGCGTCGTCGACGATGTCGGCGTACCCCCACCCCTGCAGGGTGTCACGGACAAAGGCGCGGGCGGTCGCGACGGAGCGCCCGGCCGGGTCGAAGGTGGCAGCCGCGCGCGCGGTGATCACAGCACTCCCCATATGGTGTCTCGTCGCTTCCCCGAGTCCTGTGCCCGTTTCTCGCCGCTTCGATTCGCCTGCCAGGCTAGACGCTCGCTCCTGGTGTCGGGTACACGAGGGCCGACTTCGGGCAAGCGCGACCAGGAAACGGTGTCCGGTCGGACAAGTTTGGTCTTCCCAACGGAGGGATGCGGGACAACCGTTGGAGGTTCCACCTCGATCAGTTCCGGCCTGGTAGCTTTCAACGATTTGACGTCCGCATGGTCACCCGTCGACGGTGGACTGCGGCGGTGAGCCGATGTGGAACTGGGCAAGATCCCAGGCAAGGCCCGAGCGATACGGTCAACCCCTGCGGGAGGGACACGGTGGAGTCTGGCGTGGCGGCGCGGGGATCAGCAACGCGCACAAAAGGCGGACAGTCCGTGAAGAAACAGCGCAATGGAACCATCGAAGTGGACGCCACGGCGCTCAACAGACTGCTGGCCGGCCTGGTGGCGATGCGCGACGGGAATTTCCGCAGGCGTCTGACCGTCTCCGGCGAGGGGCCGTTGGCAGAGATCTCGGCGGTCTTCAACGAGGTCGCCGACCGCAATCTCCACCTGACCGGCGAGCTGGCCCGGGTACGTCGCGTGGTCGGGCGTGAGGGGAAGCTCACCGAGCGCCTGGAGACAGGGGCCTGCGAGGGCTCCTGGGCCGCGGCGATCGATGCCTCGAACGAGCTGGTCGACGACCTGGCGCGGCCGGTCTCGGAGGTCGGGCGGGTGCTGTCGGCGGTGGCCGACGGTGATCTGGAACAGCGGATGGAACTCCGGTCGCACACGGCCGACGAGACCGTGCGCCCGCTGCGCGGCGAGTTCCTGAAGGTGGCCCGTACGGTCAACAATCTGGTCGACCAGCTGTCGGCATTCACCGAGCAGGTGACGCGGGTCGCGGTCGAGGTGGGTACCGAGGGCAAGCTGGGCGGACAGGCCCAGGTGCGCGGAATGTCCGGTTCCTGGAAGGACCTCACGGACTCCGTCAACACCATGGCGTACCGGCTGACCGCGCAGGTGCGGGATATCGCCCTGGTGACGACCGCGGTCGCCAAGGGCGATCTGTCGCGGAAGGTCACCGTCCACGTGGCCGGCGAGATGCTGCAGCTGAAGAACACCGTCAACACGATGGTCGACCAGCTGTCGTCGTTCTCCTCGGAGGTGACCCGGGTCGCCCGCGAGGTGGGCACGGAGGGTGAGCTCGGCGGGCAGGCGACGGTGCCTGGTGTGGCCGGGGTGTGGAAGGACCTCACCGACTCCGTCAACACGATGGCCGGGAACCTCACCTCACAGGTGCGCGGGATCGCGGAGGTGACGACGGCGGTCGCCAGTGGCGACCTGTCGCAGAAGGTCACCGTGAGCGCCCGTGGCGAGGTGGCGCAGCTCGCCGAGACGATCAACCAGATGACCGAGACGCTGCGGACCTTCGCGGACGAAGTGACGCGGGTGGCCAGCGAGGTCGGTGGCGAGGGGCTGCTCGGCGGGCAGGCGCAGGTGCCGGGTGCGGCGGGCACCTGGAAGGACCTCACCGACTCGGTGAACACGGTCTTCCGGAACCTGACGACGCAGGTGCGGGACATCGCGCAGGTGACCACGGCGGTGGCCAGCGGTGACATGACGCAGAAGGTCACTGTGGATGTGGCCGGCGAGATGCTGGAGCTGAAGAACACCGTCAACACGATGGTGGACCAGCTCCAGTCCTTCGGTTCGGAAGTGACCCGGGTCGCCCGGGAGGTCGGTGTCGAGGGCCGGCTGGGTGGTCAGGCAGAGGTGCCGGGTGCGGCGGGTACGTGGAAGGACCTCACGGACTCGGTGAACACGGCGTTCCGGAACCTGACGGGTCAGGTACGGGACATCGCGCAGGTGACGACCGCGGTCGCGAACGGTGATCTGTCGCAGAAGGTCACCGTGGATGTGGCCGGCGAGATGCTGGAGCTGAAGAACACCGTCAACACGATGGTGGCGCAGCTGTCGTCCTTCGCCGACCAGGTGACCCGGATGGCGCGGGACGTGGGCACGGAGGGCCGCCTCGGTGGTCAGGCGCGGGTCGACGGCGTCTCCGGTACCTGGAAGGAGCTCACCGACTCCGTCAACTTCATGGCCGGGAACCTGACTTCCCAGGTGCGTCAGATCGCGCAGGTGACCACGGCGGTCGCCCGGGGCGATCTGTCGCAGAAGATCGACGTGGACGCCCGCGGCGAGATCCTGGAGCTGAAGAACACCATCAACACGATGGTGGACCAGCTCTCCGCCTTCGCCGACCAGGTGACCAGGGTGGCCCGCGAGGTGGGCACCGACGGTCGGCTCGGCGGCCAGGCGCAGGTCCCCGGCGTGGCCGGGGTGTGGCGCGATCTGACCGACTCGGTGAACGGCATGGCGGGGAACCTCACCGCTCAGGTCCGTAACATCGCGCAGGTCGCCACCGCGGTGGCGCGCGGTGACCTGTCGCAGAAGATCGACGTGGACGCCCGCGGCGAGATCCTGGAGCTGAAGAACACCCTCAACACGATGGTGGACCAGCTCTCGAACTTCGCCGAGCAGGTGACGCGGGTCGCCCGTGAGGTGGGTACGGAAGGCATCCTGGGCGGCCAGGCCGAGGTGCAGGGTGTGTCCGGTACGTGGAAGGACCTCACCCAGTCCGTCAATGGCATGGCGAACAACCTGACCTTGCAGGTCCGTAACATCGCCGAAGTCACCACCGCGGTCGCCAAGGGCGATCTCTCCAAGAAGATCACCGTCGACGCCAAGGGCGAGATCCTCGAACTGGTGACGACCGTCAACACGATGGTCGACCAGCTGCTCAACTTCGCCGATGAGGTGACGCGAGTCGCCCGTGAGGTGGGTACCGAGGGCATCCTGGGCGGTCAGGCGCGGGTGCGCGGTGCCACCGGCATCTGGAAGGACCTCAGCGACAACGTCAACCTGATGGCCAACAACCTGACCAGCCAGGTGCGGAACATCTCCCGGGTCTCGTCCGCGGTCGCCAACGGCGATCTGACCAAGAAGGTCACCGTCGAGGCGCGCGGCGAGGTCGCCGAGCTCGCCGACACCGTCAACACGATGGTGACGACGCTGTCCTCGTTCGCCGACGAGGTGACGCGGGTCGCCCGCGAGGTGGGTACCGAGGGCGAGCTGGGCGGTCAGGCGCGGGTGCCGGGCGTCTCCGGTACGTGGAAGGACCTCACCGAGTCGGTGAACTCGATGGCGTCCAACCTGACCGGCCAGGTGCGCCAGATCGCCACGGTCACCACAGCCATCGCCAAGGGCGATCTCACCAAGAAGATCGACATCGACGCGCGCGGCGAGATCCAGGAGCTGAAGAACACCATCAACACGATGGTCGACCAGCTGTCGTCCTTCGCCGAGCAGGTGACCCGGGTGGCCCGCGAGGTGGGCACCGAGGGGCAGCTGGGCGGTCAGGCGCGGGTCCGGGACGTCGACGGAACCTGGCGCGATCTCACCGAGTCCGTGAACGAGATGGCCGGGAACCTGACCCGTCAGGTGCGGGCCATCGCGGCCGTCGCCACCGCGGTGACCCGTGGAGATCTCAACCTCAAGATCGATGTGGACGCGGCCGGCGAGATCCAGGCCCTGCAGGACAACATCAACACGATGATCGCCAACCTGCGCGACACCACGGCCACCAACAAGGAGCAGGACTGGCTCAAGGGCAACCTCGCCCGGATCTCCGGTCTGATGCAGGGGCGCCGGGATCTCGACGACGTCGCCTCGCTGATCATGAGCGAGCTGACCCCGGTCGTCTCGGCGCAGCACGGGGCGTTCTTCCTGGCCATGCCGACCGGTGACACCGACGCGGTGGTGGCGGACGCGGACCAGGAGGGTGCGTACGTACTCCGCATGCGGGGCAGCTACGGCTACTCCGCAGGCTCGATGCCGACGTCCTTCCGGCCCGGCGAAACGCTCATCGGTACGGCGGCGGAGGAGAAGCGGACGATCCAGGTGGACAACGTGCCGCCGGGCTATCTGAAGATCTCCTCAGGCCTCGGCGAGGCACCGCCGGCGCATGTGATCGTGCTGCCGGTGCTCTTCGAGGGGCAGGTCCTCGGTGTGATCGAGCTGGCCTCGTTCCAGCCGTTCACCCACATCCAGCGGGACTTCCTCAACCAGCTCGCCGAGATGATCGCGACCAGCGTCAACACGATCAGCGTCAACACCAAGACGGAGAAGCTCCTGGAGCAGTCGCAGGAGCTGACCGAGCAGCTGCGCGACCGCTCGGAGGAGCTGGAGAACCGGCAGAAGGCGCTTCAGGCGTCCAACGCCGAACTGGAGGAGAAGGCCGAACTGCTGGCCCAGCAGAACCGTGACATCGAGGTGAAGAACACCGAGATCGAGGAGGCGCGGCAGGTCCTGGAGGAGCGTGCAGAGCAGCTCGCGGTCTCGATGCGCTACAAGTCCGAGTTCCTGGCGAACATGTCGCACGAACTGCGCACGCCGCTCAACTCACTGCTCATCCTGGCCAAGCTGCTCGCGGACAACGCCGAGGGAAATCTCTCCCCGAAGCAGGTGGAGTTCGCCGAGACGATCCACGGCGCAGGTTCCGACCTGCTGCAGCTGATCAACGACATCCTCGATCTGTCGAAGGTCGAGGCGGGCAAGATGGACGTCAGCCCGACCCGGATCGCACTGGTCCAGCTGGTCGACTATGTGGAGGCGACCTTCCGGCCGCTCACCGCCGAGAAGGGGCTCGACTTCTCCGTACGGGTGTCGCCGGAGCTTCCCGCCACCCTGCACACGGACGAGCAGCGGCTCCTCCAGGTTCTGCGGAACCTCCTTTCCAACGCGGTGAAGTTCACCGACAGTGGCGCCGTCGAGTTGGTGATCCGGCCGGCCGGCGCTGATGTGCCGAACGCCATCCGCGAGCAGCTCCTGGAAGCCGGTTCGCTGCGCGACGCCGACGCCGATCTGATCGCATTCTCGGTCGCCGACACCGGGATCGGGATCGCGTCCAGCAAGATGCTGGTGATCTTCGAGGCGTTCAAGCAGGCGGACGGTACGACCAGTCGCAAGTACGGCGGTACGGGGCTCGGGCTGTCCATCAGCCGGGAGATCGCCCGGCTGCTCGGTGGCGAGATCCATGCGTCGAGTGAGCCGGGCCGCGGCTCGACCTTCACGCTGTATCTGCCCCTGCACCTCAGCGAGCTGCCGACGCAGGGCTACCCGCAGATCGGCCCCGGTTCCGTCGAGGCGCACGGTGTCGCGGCCGGGAACGGTGTGGTTCCGGACACGGGTTCGGGGACGGCGCTGCATGACGCGGCCGGTTCCGCGGGGCTGTTCCGGCGGCGTCGCAAGGCACTCGGCGGGGCGCAGCGGCGGACCGCACTGCCGCCCAGGACCGCTGGGCACGCCGAGCCGGCTGCACCGGCTCAGGAGTTGTTGACCCAGTCCGGCCAGGATGAGTCCGAGGCCCGCAGGGTCTTCCGGTTCAACGGCGAGAAGGTCCTCATCGTCGACGACGACATCCGTAACGTCTTCGCGCTCACCAGCGTGCTGGAGCAGCACGGGCTCTCGGTGCTGTACGCGGAGAACGGGCGCGAGGGCATCGAAGTCCTGGAGCAGCACGACGATGTGACGGTCGTGCTGATGGACATCATGATGCCGGAGATGGACGGCTACGCGACGACGACGGCGATCCGCAGGATGCCGCAGTTCGCCGGGCTGCCCATCATCGCGCTGACCGCGAAGGCGATGAAGGGCGACCGGGAGAAGGCGATCGAATCCGGTGCTTCCGACTATGTCACCAAGCCTGCCGATGCTGATCATCTGCTCTCCGTCATGGAGCAGTGGATGCGCGGAGAGTGATCGCCTCTGGAGCGAATCGCGAGAGGTTGCTGATCGACTGTGCTCGAAGGGGTGTGAGGACGCGGTGGACGGGGAACCTTCTGGTCTCCCACCGCGTTTCCGGTATGTGCACAGTGACATCGCGGTGACAGGGTGTGGTGACGGGCGGGGTGCGGCTACCATGACCGGCACAAGGACGGACGGCGTAAGGGAGTCGTCCCCTGGGGCGGCGCCCGGTGCATTTCCGGGGCGAGGAGGACGGGCCATGGTGCAGAAGGCCAAGATCCTCCTGGTCGATGACCGGCCGGAGAATCTGCTGGCGCTGGAGGCCATCCTCTCTGCGCTCGATCAGACGCTGGTACGGGCATCGTCAGGGGAGGAAGCGCTCAAAGCGCTGCTCACGGACGATTTCGCGGTCATTCTGCTGGACGTTCAGATGCCGGGAATGGACGGTTTCGAGACCGCCGCACACATCAAGCGGCGGGAGCGGACCCGGGACATCCCGATCATCTTCCTCACCGCGATCAACCACGGTCCGCACCACACCTTCCGAGGTTACGCGGCCGGCGCGGTGGACTACATCTCGAAGCCGTTCGATCCCTGGGTGCTGCGCGCCAAGGTCTCGGTCTTCGTCGAGCTGTACATGAAGAACTGTCAGTTGCGCGAGCAGGCGGCGCTGTTGCGGCTGCAGTTGGAGGGCGGCGGCCACCCCGGCGCCGGCCAGGAGAAGGAGCCTGCCGGTCTGCTGGCCGAGCTCTCGGCGCGCCTCGCGGCCGTCGAGGAGCAGGCGGAGGCGCTCTCCAAGCAGCTTGACGACGAGTCGGCGGACGCCGCCGCGGTGGCCACCGCGGCCCATCTCGAACGGAAACTGACCGGACTGAGGCGCGCGCTCGATGCGCTGGAGCCCGGCACCGGAAGCGGCACGGCCGCGCTTCCCTCGTAACGCCGCCGCTCGCTGAACCCCCCGGCCCGGGAACCGGGTTCGGGGACGGCCGCTCGATCCACCCTGGTGAGAGCGTGTCAGTTTCCGGTCTCTGTAGGGCGACACGGTGGGGTGAACCAAGAGGGGCACGTGTTCACGGCGGCCAACACCGGTAACCTCGGCCCCATGGCCTCACGTACGTCCGGCAAGGGTTCCCAGGGCACGGCGGGCACCGCGAAGCGTCCCGGCCGTACCGCGGGCCCGGCGAAGAAAGCCGCGCCCGCGAAGAAGACCGCACCCGCGAAGAAGACCGCACCCGCCAAGAAGGCTCCGGCCAAGAAGGCGGTGGCGAAGAAGGCAGCTGCGCCCAGGCCCGCACCGTCTCCCACCGGGGGTGTGTACCGGCTGGTGCGCGCTGTCTGGCTCGGTGCGGCCCACGCCGTCGGCGCGATGTTCCGCGGCATAGGCCGCGGTGCCAAGGGGCTCGATCCCGCACACCGCAAGGACGGCGTCGCGCTGCTGCTGCTCGGTCTCTCGCTGGTCGTGGCCGCGGGCACCTGGTCGAATCTGCGAGGCCCCGTCGGCGACCTCGTGGAGATGCTCGTCACCAGCGCCTTCGGGCGGCTCGATCTGCTCGTACCCATACTGCTCGGTGCCATCGCCGTACGGCTGATCCTCTACCCCGAGAAGCCCGAGGCCAACGGCCGTATCGTCATCGGACTCTCCGCCCTGGTCATCGGTGTGCTCGGGCAGGTCCACATCGCGTGCGGATCGCCCGGCCGGGGGGACGGCACGGAGGCGATGCAGGACGCCGGCGGACTCATCGGCTGGGCCGCCTCCAAGCCGCTGGTCCTCACCATGGGCGAGGTCCTCGCCGTACCGCTGCTCCTGCTGCTCACCGTCTTCGGTCTGCTCGTCGTCACGGCGACGCCGGTGAACGCGATCCCGCAGCGGCTGCGACTGCTCGGCTCCAGGCTGGGGATCGTCGACCCGGTGTACGACCCCGAGGCGGAGGGCGAGAGCGACGACGAGCGGTACGACGAGCAGTGGCGCGAGGCGCTTCCCGCCCGCTCGCGGCGCTCGTCCGTGCGCCGCTCGGAGGCGCCCGAGGAGTACGCCCCCGAGCAGGCGGAGGCCGAGGCGCTCTCCAAGCGCCGCAGGCCGCGCAGGCCGTCCGTGCAGCCCGCGATGAACCGCACCATGGACGCGGTGGATGTCGCCGCGGCCGCGGCTGCCGCGCTCGACGGCGCGGTGCTCAACGGCATGCCGCCCTCGGCGATCGTCGCCGACCTGACCCAGGGCATCTCCGTCGAGCGTGACCACGAGCGCTCGGGCACTCCGGTGCCGGGCGCCCGCGAGGCGGAGCCGGGCACCGGGGCGGGGAAGGGCGCGGCGGCCTCCGGCGGTGTACCCGATCTGACGAAGCCCGCCCCCGACCCGTCGCAGTCCCAGCCCCTGCCGGCCCGCGCCGAGCAGCTGCAGCTCTCCGGCGACATCACGTACGCGCTGCCCTCGCTCGATCTGCTGGAACGCGGAGGTCCGGGCAAGACCCGGAGTGCTGCCAACGACGCGATCGTCGCCTCCCTGACCAACGTCTTCACCGAGTTCAAGGTCGACGCCGCCGTCACCGGCTTCACCCGCGGACCGACGGTGACGCGGTACGAGGTGGAGCTCGGCCCGGCCGTGAAGGTCGAGCGGATCACCGCGCTGGCCAAGAACATCGCGTATGCCGTCGCCAGCCCCGATGTCCGGATCATCTCGCCGATCCCGGGGAAGTCCGCCGTCGGCATCGAGATCCCCAACACCGACCGGGAGATGGTCAACCTCGGCGATGTGCTGCGCCTCGCGGACGCGGCCGAGGACGACCACCCGATGCTGGTCGCGCTCGGCAAGGACGTCGAGGGCGGCTACGTGATGGCCAACCTCGCGAAGATGCCGCACGTGCTGGTGGCCGGTGCGACCGGCTCCGGCAAGTCGTCCTGCATCAACTGCCTGATCACCTCGGTCATGGTGCGGGCGACCCCTGACGACGTGCGGATGGTGCTGGTCGACCCCAAGCGCGTCGAACTGACCGCTTACGAGGGCATCCCGCACCTGATCACGCCGATCATCACCAACCCGAAGCGCGCCGCCGAGGCCCTGCAATGGGTCGTACGGGAGATGGACCTCCGGTACGACGACCTGGCCGCGTTCGGTTTCCGGCACATCGACGACTTCAACCAGGCCGTGCGCAACGGCAAGGTCAAGCCGCCGGAAGGCAGCGAGCGGGAGCTCTCGCCGTACCCGTATCTCCTGGTGATCGTCGACGAGCTCGCCGACCTGATGATGGTCGCTCCACGCGACGTCGAGGACGCCATCGTCCGCATCACCCAGCTGGCGCGCGCTGCCGGTATCCACCTGGTGCTTGCGACCCAGCGGCCGTCGGTCGACGTCGTCACCGGCCTGATCAAGGCGAACGTGCCCTCCCGGCTCGCCTTCGCGACCTCGTCGCTCGCCGACAGCCGCGTGATCCTGGATCAACCCGGCGCCGAGAAGCTCATCGGAAAGGGTGACGGACTGTTCCTGCCGATGGGTGCCAACAAGCCCACCCGCATGCAGGGCGCCTTCGTCACCGAGGGCGAGGTCGCGGCCATCGTCCAGCACTGCAAGGATCAGATGGCGCCGGTCTTCCGCGAGGACGTGGTGGTCGGCTCCGCCAAGAAGAAGGAGATCGACGAGGACATCGGCGACGACCTCGACCTGCTCTGCCAGGCAGCCGAACTGGTCGTCTCCACCCAGTTCGGGTCCACCTCGATGCTCCAGCGCAAGCTGCGGGTCGGTTTCGCCAAGGCAGGCCGGCTGATGGACCTGATGGAGTCGCGCAACATCGTCGGACCGAGCGAGGGGTCCAAGGCGCGCGACGTCATGGTGAAACCGGACGAGCTGGACGCGGTGTTGGCCCAGATCCGCGGGGAAACAGCGTCGTAAGGGTGGGAAGAGCAACCGTTTCGTCGGGTCGTACGTCAATTTGACTGGAGGGACAGCAGAATGTACTTCCACGGGGCGGTCCGGTAAATGGGACAGTGTTCGATTCTGATGGCGTACAAAGTCCTCTCTCCCGGTTGCCCCACCCTTTCGTACCACCCCTAGACTGAACACCCAGCAGGTGGCTCACGCTCGAAAGGCGCCCCCGTGTCCATCGGCAACTCCCCCGAAGACGACCGGCCTTCGATCGGTCGAGTGCTCCAGCAGGCTCGAATCGCCGCAGGTCTCACGGTCGAAGAGGTCAGCTCGTCCACCCGGGTGCGCATCCCCATCGTGCACGCGATCGAAGAGGACGACTTCACCCGCTGTGGCGGCGATGTATACGCCCGCGGCCATATCCGTACGTTGGCGCGTGCCGTCGGCATTGATCCGGAACCACTGGTTTCGCAGTACGACGGCGAGCACGGCGGCCGACCCGCGCCCACACCGGCGGCGCCGCTGTTCGAAGCCGAGCGGATCCGTTCCGATCCCCGTCGGCCCAACTGGACCGCCGCCATGGTCGCGGCGATCGTCGTCGTCATCGGCTTCGTCGGCTTCACCTTCTTGAAGGGTGGCGACGACGGCGGTACGACCACCCAGGTCGCGGAGGGCTCGACGCCCAACACGAACAGTCCCAAGCCCAAGCAGACCAAGACCGCAGCCCTCAAGCCCGTACCCTCCGACAGCGCCATCGCCGCGGCTCCACGGGACAAGGTGACGGTCAAGCTCAGCGCCACTCAGGGCAAGAGCTGGATCTCCGCCAAGGACCACAACGGACGGATGCTCTTCGACGGTCTGCTGCAGAAGGGCCAGTCCAAGACCTTCCAGGACAAGGAGCGCGTCGACCTCGTCCTCGGAGACGCCGGTTCGATCGAGCTCTTCGTCAACGGCAAGAAGGTCGAGGACAAGTTCCAGCCGGGTCAGGTCGAACGGCTCACGTACACGAAGGGCGACCCCGAGGTCGGCTGACCGACAGTACGTTGTGACACGAGCGCCCGGCCGTCCAGCCGGGCGCTCGACCCGTTGTTACTCGCTGTCACAGGGGAACCCTGCTCGGCGGGGCCCGTGCCAGGACAAAGTAGTCTTGAGCCCATGCCCGAACGCCGTACCGTCGCCCTTGTCACTCTTGGCTGCGCCCGTAACGAGGTGGACTCGGAGGAGCTCGCAGGCCGCTTGGCAGCGGACGGCTGGGAGCTCGTCGAGGATGCCTCCGACGCGGATGTCGCCGTCGTCAACACCTGTGGGTTCGTCGAGGCCGCCAAGAAGGACTCCGTCGACGCGCTCCTCGAAGCCAACGATCTGAAGGACCACGGCCGAACCCAGGCCGTGGTCGCCGTCGGCTGCATGGCCGAACGCTACGGCAAGGACCTTGCCGAAGCCCTGCCGGAAGCCGACGGAGTCCTCGGATTCGACGACTACGCCGACATCTCCGACCGCCTCCAGACCATCCTCAGCGGGGGCATCCACGCCTCCCACACCCCGCGTGACCGGCGCAAGCTGCTGCCGATCAGCCCGGCCGAGCGGCAGGACGCCGCCGTCGCGCTGCCCGGACACGCGCAGGAAGCCGCCCCGGCCCCCGCGGACCTCCCGGACGGCGTTGCCCCGGTCTCCGGGCCGCGCGCCCCGCTGCGTCGCCGGCTGGGCACCAGCCCGGTCGCCTCGGTGAAGCTCGCCTCCGGCTGCGACCGCCGCTGCTCGTTCTGCGCCATCCCGTCCTTCCGCGGTTCCTTCATCTCGCGGCGCCCCTCGGACGTGCTGCAGGAGACCCGCTGGCTGGCCGAGCAGGGCGTCAAGGAGGTCATGCTGGTCTCCGAGAACAACACCTCGTACGGCAAGGACCTCGGCGACATCCGGCTGCTGGAGACGCTGCTGCCGGAGCTCGCCGACGTCGACGGGATCGAGCGGATCCGGGTCAGCTACCTGCAGCCCGCCGAGATGCGGCCCGGTCTGATCGACGTACTGACCTCGACGCCGAAGGTCGCCCCGTACTTCGACCTCTCCTTCCAGCACTCCGCCCCCGGTGTGCTGCGGGCGATGCGCCGCTTCGGCGACACCGACCGCTTCCTGGAGCTTCTGGAGACCATCCGGAACAAGGCGCCGCAGGCCGGTGCGCGGTCGAACTTCATCGTGGGCTTCCCCGGGGAGACCGAGGCGGACCTCGCCGAGCTGGAACGCTTCCTTACGGGCGCGCGACTCGACGCGATCGGCGTCTTCGGTTACTCCGACGAGGAGGGCACCGAGGCGGTCGGTTACGACAACAAGCTGGACGCCGACGTCATCGCGGAGCGGCTCGCGCACATCTCGCAGCTGGCCGAGGAGCTGACCTCACAGCGCGCCGAGGAGCGGCTCGGGGAGTCCCTGCAGGTGCTGGTCGAGTCCGTCGACCCCACGGAGGACGAGCCGCGCGCGGTGGGGCGTGCTGCGCACCAGGCACCCGAAACGGACGGCCAGGTGCTCTTCACCGCACGCGAGGGTCTTGCGCCGGGCCGTATGGTCGAGGCAAAGGTGGTGGGCACCGAAGGAGTGGACCTGGTGGCCGAGTGTTCCGAGCTTGCGGAGGCGGCCAGATGACGGGAGTCCCGGCATCCGCGGCAGGCGGTTCCGGCGCGAAGCCGGTCCGCGGCGGCAAGCTGGGCGCTGCGGCCGTCAACCAGGCCAGCCTGTGGAACATTGCCAACATCCTCACCATGGCGCGGCTGCTGCTGGTGCCGGGTTTCGTCGTGCTGCTGCTTCACAACGGCGGCTACGACCCCGCCTGGCGGTCCTTCGCCTGGGCGGCGTTCGCCATCGCCATGATCACCGACCTCTTCGACGGTCATCTGGCGCGTACGTACAACTTGGTCACCGACTTCGGGAAGATCGCTGACCCGATTGCCGACAAGGCGATCATGGGGGCCGCGCTGATCTGCCTCTCGTACCTCGGTGATCTGCCGTGGTGGGTCACCGGCCTGATCCTCTTCCGCGAGATCGGCATCACGCTGATGCGATTCTGGGTGATCCGGCATGCGGTGATCCCGGCCAGTCGCGGCGGGAAGATGAAGACGCTGGCACAGGGGACGGCCGTCGGGATGTACGTCCTGGCGCTGACCGGCCCGCTCGCCACACTGCGCTTCTGGGTGATGGCGGTGGCCGTCGTGCTGACGGTCGTCACCGGACTCGACTACGTGCGTCAGGCCGTGGTGCTGCGACGCCAGGGTCTGGCTGCCGAAAGAGCCGAAGCGGCGGCTGTCGAGGCGTCCGAGGTCTGTGGACCGGCGGAGGCCGAGCGGTGACTGCCGCGGCCCGGGTGCTGCAGCAGCTCGTACGGCGAGGGGAGACCCTCGCCGTCGCCGAGTCGCTGACCGGCGGCCTGGTTGCGGCGGAGCTCACTTCCGTACCCGGTGCCTCGCGCTCCTTCCGCGGGTCCGTGACGGCTTACGCGACGTCCCTGAAGCGGGATGTGCTGGCCGTGGACGGGGCCCTGCTGGCAGCGCGCGGAGCTGTGGATCCCGAGGTCGCCCGGCAGATGGCGATCGGTGTCCGACGGATTCTCGGTGCAGACTGGGGAGTGGCGACCACCGGCGTCGCGGGACCCGATGAGCAGGACGGAAAGCCGGTCGGAACGGTCTACGTTGCCGTGGCAGGGCCGGACGGCGCGGAGAAAGTGGTCGCGCTGCGGTTGAACGGTGACCGGGCGGACATCCGTAGAGAGAGCGTACGGAGCCTGCTCGAACTGCTCTTCGGAGAACTCGACGGCAATGCGAGCGCACAGGATACGGAACAGAACGGGGGGAATTGATGTTTGCAGCCCTGAGTGAACACGACATCGCTCCCCGCACGGCCGCAGCGCGAGGCGGTACGGTGGGGCGTGAAGGATGCGGCTACGCGGTCCGAGGAGGGAGCCACCGATGATTCTGCTCCGTCGCCTGCTTGGTGACGTGCTGCGTCGGCAGCGCCAGCGCCAAGGCCGTACTCTGCGCGAAGTCTCCTCGTCCGCCCGAGTCTCGCTCGGCTATCTCTCCGAGGTGGAGCGGGGGCAGAAGGAGGCATCCTCCGAGCTGCTCTCCGCCATTTGCGACGCGCTTGACGTACGGATGTCCGAGCTCATGCGTGAAGTGAGCGATGAGCTGTCGCTGGCTGAGCTGGCCGAGTCGGCAGCAGCCAGCGATCCGGTGCCAGTGCCGGTACGCCCAATGCTCAATTCCGTCTCCGTGACGTCGGTGGCAGGTGTGCCGACGGGAAGGGTGACGATCAAGGCACCCGCGGAAGCGGTGGATGTCGTCGCCGCCTGACCCGCGCGGTCCGGTGTGAACCAGAGCCCCGGCCGGCCCCTTCGCAGGGGTGGCCGGGGCTCTGGTGTGTGCGGACGCCGCCGTCAGGGACTCGCGCGCCGTTCCGGATGCGTGCGCCGGTCAGCGAAGCTCGTGTCCTCAGGACGCCCCGCGTCCGGACTACCGCTTCAGCTCAACCACTGTGGAGAAGTAGCTGCCCTTCGACGGCCGTACCGGAGGTTCTGGATGCGGCTCCGGTGATCTCGGGCGAGACTGCACAGAGGAACACCACGGTCACCGAGATCGCAGTGCCTGAGTGGTACCAGTTCCGGAGCGCTGTTTCATGCGTAGCTCGGGTCGTGAACCTGCGGCAGCACGCCTGGACGAGCCAGACGGCGAGTGCGTAACGGTGTCCGCCCCGGACATGCACGCCGGTACTGCGCCGGTGCGCCCTCCCGCTGGGCGATCGGGCCGGGCTAGGTTCGGCCGGAGGAGGCAGCCATGGTACGGAGATGGGTGCCCGCGCTCGTTGTCGGCGGGGTGTGGTGGTGGGCCGTACTCCGGCTGGTCCTTCAGCCGGAACATGCCGGGCTGGTCGAGGGCGCGGTGACGGCGGGCGGGTGGGGGCTCAGCCTCCTGCCCGTCCATGTGGCCGCGAGCGTCCGGCCCACGGGAACGCTCAGGGCCCGTGCGGAGGCGATCGGTGCCGCCACGGGCGCGTGGTGCGTGGCAGGGGTGCGCGGTGTCGAGACGGCCTGGCGTACTACCAGGGCATGGCGACGCCGCCGTTCGGACGGAGAATCTGACCCGTCATGAAGGCCGAGGCATCGGATGCGAGATGCAGGACCGTGTGGGCGACGTCCTCGGGCTCACCCACCCGGCCGAGCGGGGATATCCGTACCATCGCGCCCTCGGCCCGGTGCTGCTGCTCTGCGTCGTGGCGGGCGGTCATCGGCGTACGGATCCAGCCGGGGGCGACGGCGTTGACGCGGATGCCCTGAGGGCCCAGCTCGGCCGCCAGGGTCCTGGTCAACTGGACGACCGCCGCCTTGGCCGCGCTGTAGCAGAGCAGGCCCGGACTTGAGGCGTCGACCGCGCCCGAGGCCATGGTGATCATCGAGCCGGGTGCGCCGCGCGCGATCATGCTGCGGGCGACCTCCTGGCAGGCATACAGAACCCCCTTGAAATTGACGGCCATGACCCGGTCGAGGTCCTCGTCAGCCGTCTCCAGAATGCTGCTCGTATGCATGATTCCGGCGACGGCGGCCAGGATGCCGACCTCACCCGCTGTGGTGACCGCGCTCCTGAGCTGACTGCGGTCGGTGACATCGAGGTGATGGGCGTGGGCTTCGCCACCCACCGCAATGATCATTTCCCGGGTCTCCAGCAGGCCCTTCTCGTCGAGGTCCGCGCAGTGGACGGTGGCTCCCGCCTCCGCGAGCAGGACGGCGCAGGCTCGGCCGATGCCGCCGGCCGCTCCGGTGATGAACGCGGATCGGCCGGTGAGGTCGTACGCGGTGAGAGGCATGTCCGGACCGTACGACCGGATCTGACGATGCGTCAACTAGGGTGTGGGGCCTGATTGGCAGCGGGGGCACCAGTAGGCGGGGCGGGTGTTCTGCTCCGCCATGCGGATGGGGGTGCCGCAGCGCAGACAGGGGCGGTGCGTCCTGCCGTAGACCCAGAGACGCTCACGGGGGCCGTAGCCGTTGGGCTGCGCACGGGTGGTCGTGCGCACCGTGCGGCTGCGGTTGGCTTCGAGGAGCTGCTTGGCCGTGGTGACCAGACGGGCGACGGTGGAGGCGGGCAGCTCACCGACGGGGAGCCAAGGGGTGGCACGCGCGAGGAAGCAGAGCTCGGCCTTGTAGATGTTGCCGATACCGGCCAGGTTGCGCTGGTCGAGGAGGGCTTCGCCGAGGGGGCGGGCAGGGTCGGCCAGCAGGTTGCGCAGGGCGGTGTCGGGGTCCCAGCCGGGGCCCAGCAGATCGGGCCCGAGGTGGCCGACCGCCTTTTCCTCGTCGGCTGTGCGGAGGAGTTCGAGAACGGGGAGCCGGTAGCCGACCGCGGTGTGGTGGGCGGTGGAGAGGACCGCGCGGATCTGGTGGTCCGGGCCGCCGCGCCAGCGCTCGCGCGGAGTGTAGAGGCGCCAGGCGCCGTCCATCCCGAGATGGCTGTGCAGGGTGAGGCCGCCCTCGATCCGGGTGAGGAGATGCTTGCCGCGCGGGGTGACGCCGAGAACGGTCCGGCCCGTGAGGTCCGCGGTGGCGAAGCGGGGGATGCGCAGGTCGAAGTGGGTGAGGACCTGACCGGCCAGCGCGATGTGCAGACGCTGGGCGGTCTGCAGGACGGTATCTCCTTCGGGCATACCTCCATGATGCGTGGTGCGGGGTGGGCATGCGGGCGGGTATCGGTGGATCTGTGCGGCGGTGTGCGGGCTGAGGTGCAATGCAGGGTTACGCGCGCAGGCGGAGGCCTCTTGGAGTGGCGTGGAATCCGGCCGTCTCCAGCGTGCGGCCCAGCGGCGAGGTCAGGGACGAGGCGCCGTTGGTGCGCTCCACCGTGACCGTGCCGAGTGCCCCGGCGCGTGCTGCACCGGCCAGCGCCTCGGCCGCCGCCCGGAGCGCAGGGTCCTCCGGGTCGGTCGGCCAGGCGAGCAGCGTCTTGCCGCCGCGCTCCATGTACAGCGTCAGTTCGCCGTCGACGAGGACGACCAGGGCACCTGCCTTGCGCCCCGGTCTGTGTCCGGCGCCGTCCGGCGGTTCGGGCCAGGACAGGGCCGCGCCGTACGCATTGGCCGGGTCGGCGGCGGCGAGAACCAGGGCGCGGGGCGCCGAGCCCGGTTCCGCACGGTCGCGGGCGGTGGAGACCGCACGGAGCCGGTCGACCGCGCCGTCCATCGCGAACTGGGCCGCCCCCAGACCCTCGACGACATAGCCGCGGCGGGCCTGCCCGTTGTCCTCGAAGGCGGAAAGGATCCGATACGTCGCGGCAAAGCCGCCCTCGACGCCTTCGGCCTGCACCGCGCCACGGGTCACCACACCGTGCCGGTCGAGGAGGGTGCGGGCCAGGGCGTGGGCGCGGTGCGTGGGATCGGGCTCGGTTCCGGGCAGCAGGGACCAGCGGCCCGAGACGGTGGGCGGACCCGTGCGCGATGCGGGGCGGGCCGCGGCGGTGAGCGAGCCGTAACGGCCGCGCGGGATGCTGCGCTTGGCGCGGTGGGCCGTCGATCCCGCCGTGCGTCCGGAGCCGAGAAGCGAGCGCAGCGGAGCCAGCGTGTCGTTGGTCAGCCGGCCGGACCAGGTCAGGTCCCAGAGGGCATCGGCGAGTTGCGGATCGGTGCAGTCCGGGTGCGTGGTAGCGCGCACCTGATCGGCGATCTGCCGGAAGAACAGCCCGTATCCGCCGGTCAGTGCGGTGAGGACGGATTCGTGCAGCGCACTGAGTTCGAGAGGGTGCGGGGGCGGGAGGAGCAGGGGTGCGCTGTCGGCGAGATAGAGGGACAGCCAGCCGTCCTTGCCGGGAAGGGCACCCGCACCGGCCCAGATCACCTCGCCGGTGGTGGTGAGTTCGTCGAGCAGGGCCGGGGTGTATCCCGTGATGCGTCCCGGCAGGATCAGCTTTTCCAGTGCCGACGCGGGGACGGGAGCGCCCTGCAACTGCTCGATGGCGCGGGCCAGTCCGTCGATTCCTCGCAGGCTGTTGTTCCCCAGATGCTGCCACTGCGGAAGGAAGCCGGCGAGGGCTGCGGGCGGGACTGGCTCCAGCTCCTGGCGCAGGGCGGCGAGCGAGCGGCGGCGGAGCCGGCGCAGCACAGTGGCGTCACACCACTCCTGGCCGATGCCGGCGGGGTGGAACTCGCCCTGCACAATCCGGCCCGAGGCGGCGAGCCGCTGCAGCGCGCCGTCCGTGACGGCGGTGCCGAGGCCGAAGCGGGCAGCCGCCTGGGTGGCGGTGAACGGGCCGTGCGTGCGGGCATAGCGGGCAAGGAGATCGCCGAGCGGGTCCTTCATCGGCTCGGTGAACGCCTCGGGGACGCCGACCGGGAGGGCCGTGCCCAGCGCGTCCCGCAGCCGGCCGGCGTCCTCGATCGCCGCCCAGTGGTCGGCTCCGCCGATCCGGACCCGGATGGCCCGGCGGGCCGAGGCCAGCTCCGCGGCCCAGGGCTGCTCGGCGCCGCGCTCGGCCAACTCGGCCTCGGTGAGCGGGCCGAGGACGCGCAGCAGATCGGCGACGCCTTCGATGTCCTTGATCCGGCGGTCCTCGGTGAGCCACTGGAGTTCCTGCTGCAGCTCGCCCAGCACCTCGGCGTCGAGCAGCTCGCGCAGTTCCGCCTGGCCGAGAAGCTCGGCGAGGAGATGGGAGTCCAGCGAGAGCGCGGCCGCCCGCCGCTCGGCCAGCGGCGAGTCGCCCTCGTACAGGAACTGCGCGACGTAGCCGAAGAGGAGCGAGCGGGC
This sequence comes from Streptomyces sp. NPDC051020, assembly GCF_040683105.1. Classification (NCBI taxonomy): domain Bacteria; kingdom Bacillati; phylum Actinomycetota; class Actinomycetes; order Kitasatosporales; family Streptomycetaceae; genus Streptomyces; species Streptomyces sp. NPDC051020. Next base: position 22,384 of record NZ_JBFBCG010000091.1, read on the forward strand.
GAAGGGCGAGGGCTCCTGGGTGGTCACCTCGACCAGACGGACGCGGCGTGCTTCGAGGTCGCCCATCAGCTCCATGAGCCCGGGAACGTCGAAGACGTCCTGAAGGCATTCGCGGACCGCTTCGAGAACGATCGGGAAGGAGCCGAACTCGGAGGCCACCTGGAGGAGCTGGGCGGCACGCTGGCGCTGCTGCCAGAGCGGGGTGCGCTTGCCGGGGCTGCGACGGGGCAGCAGCAGGGCGCGCGCCGCGCACTCGCGGAAGCGGGAGGCGAACAGGGCTGATCCGCCGACCTGGTCGGTGACGATCTGGTTGATCTCGCCCTGGTCGAAGGTGACGTCCGCGGCGCCGACCGGAGGCTGGTCGCTGTCGTATGCCGCGGCCAATGGGGCAGCGGGTTCCCGGACCGGGTTCCCGGACGGATCGAAGGACGGATCGAAATCCAGGAGGTCCAGGCCCATCATGTCGGCGTCGGGGAGTCGCAGCACGATGCCGTCGTCGGCATGCATCACCTGGGCGTCCATGCCGTACCGCTCGGCGAGGCGCGCACTGAGAGCCAGCGCCCAGGGGGCGTGGACCTGCGCGCCGAAGGGGGAGTGCACGACGACCCGCCAGTCGCCCAGCTCGTCGCGGAAGCGCTCGACGAGGACGGTCCGGTCGTCGGGGACATGGCCGCAGGCGGCGCGCTGCTCGTCGATGTACGACAGGACGTTGTCGGCGGCCCAGGTGTCGAGACCGGCGGCGAGCAGCCGCGACCTGGCGTCCTCGGGCGACAGTCCGCCGATCTCGCGAAGGAACGCCCCCAGCGCGCGGCCGAGCTCCAGCGGGCGGCCCAGCTGGTCGCCCTTCCAGAACGGCAGCCGTCCCGGAACGCCCGGGGCGGGCGAGACCAGGACCCGGTCGCGGGTGATGTCCTCGATCCGCCAGGACGTGGTGCCCAGGGTGAAGACATCGCCGACCCGGGACTCGTACACCATCTCCTCGTCCAGCTCGCCGACCCGGCCGCCGCCCTTCTTGGGGTCGGCCCCGGCGAGGAAGACCCCGAAGAGCCCGCGGTCGGGGATCGTGCCGCCGGAGGTGACGGCGAGCCGCTGGGTGCCGGGGCGGCCCGTGACCGTACCGGCGACGCGGTCCCACACCACGCGCGGACGCAGCTCGGCGAAGGCATCGGACGGATAGCGGCCCGCCAGCATGTCCAGCACGGCCGTGAACGCCGACTCCGGGAGCGAGGCGAAGGGGGCCGCGCGGCGGGTCACGGCCAGCAGGTCGTCCACCCGCCAGGTGTCCAGGGCGACCATGGCGACCAGCTGCTGGGCCAGCACGTCCAGCGGGTTCGACGGGATCCGGAGCGCCTCGATCGAGCCCGTGCGCATCCGCTCGGTGACCACCGCCGACTGCACCAGGTCCCCCCGGTACTTCGGGAACACCACTCCGGTGGAGACCGCGCCGACCTGGTGGCCGGCACGGCCGACCCGCTGCAGCCCGGAGGCGACCGACGGCGGCGACTCCACTTGGATCACCAGATCGACCGCACCCATGTCGATGCCCAGCTCCAGGCTGGAGGTGGCGACCACGGCGGGCAGTCGGCCCGCCTTGAGGTCCTCCTCGACCTGGGCGCGCTGCTCCTTGGAGACCGAACCGTGGTGGGCGCGGGCGAGCAGCGCGGGGGCGCCCTTCGCCGCACCGGACTCGGCCATGATTCCGGCGGGGGAGTGGGCCTCCGGCATCGTCTCGCCGGTGGCCCGCTCGTACGCGATCTCGTTGAGCCGGTTGCACAACCGCTCCGCGAGACGGCGGGAGTTGGCGAAGACGATGGTGGAGCGGTGTGCCTGGACGAGATCGGCGATCCGCTCCTCGACATGCGGCCAGATCGACGGCTTGTCCGCCTGGCCCGCCTGGTCCGGGTCCGTGGCGGGAGAACCGCCGAGCTCGCCCAGATCCTCCACCGGCACGACCACCGACAGATCGAACTGCTTGGTGGACGGCGGCTGGACGATCTCCACTTTCCGCTGCGGGGAGAGGAACCGCGCCACCTCGTCGACCGGACGGACCGTCGCCGACAGACCGATCCGCCGCGCGGGATGCGGCAGCAGCTCGTCGAGGCGCTCCAGCGATACGGCGAGATGGGCGCCCCGCTTCGTACCGGCGACGGCGTGCACCTCGTCCAGAATCACCGTCTCGATCCCCGACAGGGCCTCGCGCGCCGACGACGTCAGCATCAGAAACAGCGACTCGGGGGTGGTGATCAGGATGTCCGGCGGGCGGGTCGCCATGGAGCGACGCTCGGCGGGCGGGGTGTCGCCCGACCGGATGCCCACCCGCACATCGGGCTCGGGCAGCCCGAGGCGCACCGATTCCTGGCGGATGCCGGTCAGCGGCGAGCGGAGGTTGCGCTCCACATCGACCGCGAGGGCCTTGAGCGGCGACACGTACAGCACGCGGCAGCGCTTCTTCACCTCGGCGGGCGGCGGAACGGCTGCCAGCCGGTCCAGCGCGGCGAGAAACGCGGCGAGCGTCTTGCCCGATCCGGTGGGCGCGACGACCAGCACGTCCGAGCCCTCGCCGATCGCCCGCCAGGCGCCCTCCTGCGCGGACGTCGGCGCGCTGAAGGCACCCGCGAACCAGCTGCGGGTGGCGGGGGAGAACGCATCGAGAGCAGAGCCGGCCATGTCCCCCATCGTGCACCCGACCACTGACAACGGACTGATGCCGGGGGTGACAAGGGTCGTTACCCCAAGGTGACGAGGGCCGGTACCGGACGGTGAGGATGGCCGGTACCGGACGCTGACCACGGCCGGTGCCTGCGAGAATTCCGGCTATGGCGGCACCATCGGTCCCGGGGCCGACCCCGGATTCGGCCGCGGGGGAGTGGGCTAGTGCTGCCCCGCGCAAGTTCGTGGAGGGGTGTTCGGCATGGTCAGCCGGTCTTGAGTGGGGTGCCGTCGTAGGTCCATTTGTACGGCTTCGC
>NZ_JBFBCG010000092.1:0-25338 GCF_040683105.1 Streptomyces sp. NPDC051020
GCCCCATCAAAGGGCGGGGGTCTGGGCGTAGGGGTGTCTGGACGACGGGTGCCTGGGCTCCGGTGCCGGGGATGAGGAAGGGGCAAACCTTGCCGGTCGCGGCACTAGTGAACAGCCAGGGCCTGCCGCGGTGCGGCGGGTACTGAACGGCGTGCCGGTCGGCGATGTCTCCGGCAACGGGCTGTTCCGGGCCCAGGACCTGCGGGTACCCGGCGGATCGCTCTCCGTGGGCAGCGCAGGCGGCTCACGTCCGCCCGCCTGCCGGCCCGGCCCGCGGATCTGCTGCTCGACTGAGCTGGAACCGATCTAGGGTCTATACATGGCGCAACCGCAGCGCATTGTCCTCGTCCGGCACGGCGAGTCCGAGGGCAATGTCGATGACACGGTGTATGAGCGTGAGCCCGACCATGCATTGCGGCTCACCGCGACGGGCTTGCGGCAGGCCAGGGAGACGGGGGCCCAGCTGCGCGAACTCTTCGGCACGGAGCAGGTCAGCGTGTACGTCTCGCCCTACCGCCGCACGCACGAGACCTTCAGGTCCTTCGGCCTCGACCTGGAGCGGGTGCGGGTGCGGGAGGAGCCACGGCTGCGTGAACAGGACTGGGGAAACTGGCAGGACCGCGAGGACGTAAGACTGCAGAAGGCGTACCGGGATGCCTATGGGCACTTCTTCTACCGCTTCGCGCAGGGGGAGTCCGGCGCCGATGTGTACGACCGGGTCGGAGCATTTCTGGAGAGTCTGCACCGGAGCTTCGAAGCCCCCGACCATCCGCCCAACGTTCTGCTGGTCACCCATGGATTGACGATGCGGTTGTTCTGCATGCGCTGGTTCCACTGGACGGTGGCCGAATTCGAGTCACTGTCCAATCCCGGCAACGGGGAGAAGCGGACGCTGATGCTCGGCGCGGACGGGCGCTACACCCTTGACCGGCCGTTCGAGCGGTGGCGCACCCCTGAGCCCTACGGCATCACCGGATAGAGTGGAAGGGCGATGACCGCTGACTCCGCTACCGCCTCACGCTTCGAGCGCGCCCTGGCCAGCCTGCGCGGGCTGGCTGTGGGAGACGCCCTGGGATCCCAGTTCTTTGTGCCCGTCAACTATCCGCTCCTGAAACAGCGCACCTTGCCGCCCGGACCCTGGCAATGGACCGATGACACGGAGATGGCCTGCTCGGTCCTGGCCGTGCTCGTCGGGCACGACCGTATCGACCAGGACGCGCTCGCCCACTCCTTCGCCGACCACCACGACTTCGACCGGGGATACGGCCCCGCCGTGAACCGGATGCTCCGACTGATCCGGGAGGGCGGCGACTGGCGCGAGCTGGCGTCGGCGCTTTTCAACGGTCAGGGCTCCTGGGGCAACGGTTCAGCGATGCGCATCGCACCCCTCGGCGCCTGGTACGCGGACGACCCCGAGCAGGCCACGCACCAGGCCGAGATCTCCTCGTACACCACGCATCAGCACCGGGAAGCCGTCGTGGGTGCGATGGCGGTGGCGGCGGCCGCCTCGCTCGCAGCCGCACCCGGGGGGCCACCGACGCCTGAGGAACTCCTCGACGGCGTGGTCGCGCTCGTACCGCGCAGCGCGGTGGGTGCCGGGCTCCGCCGGGCCCGCGACATGCTCGACTACGGCGATGCCGGGACCGTGGCCGCGGTTCTGGGCAACGGCCGCCGTACCAGTGCACATGACACGGTGCCGTTCGCTCTCTGGTCTGCGGCGCGGAGCCTCGGCGACTTCGAGAAGGCGTTCTGGGTGACCGCTCAGGCCGGTGGGGACGTGGACACGACCTGCGCGATCGTCGGTGGGGTCGTCGCGGCGGGCAAGGCGGGTGCACCGCCGGCCGACTGGTCGGCGCAGGCGGAAGAGCTGCCGGACTGGCTTCCCCGCCCGGGCCGCAGCTGAGACGGGCCGACTGTCACGGTACTGACACATCCCTGCCGCGGGCGGCTGCGAGCGGCACCAGGAGGCTAATCTTTCGGCCACGCCGCCCTCGGTGATCACCATGACGGGCGTGTGCCGAATGAGATGCCGGGCTGCTCGCACTCTTCAGCTGCCGTGTGAGCGGACCTCGGTGGGGAGGGGTCCCATGCCCGATCACGCGTCAGAATCAGCCGTCCAGCCAGAGGCGCCCGAGCCGCCTCGTACGTCGGAACAGTCCCGCGCGATGGAGTCGCAGCCGGAGGGGGAGCCGACGCAGCGACCGGAGCCGTCCGAGGTGCCGGAGTCCCGGGACGCCGTCCCGCAGGCGCCGAGGGTTCCGGCGTACGCGCAACAAGGGTGGCAACCGCAGCAGCCCAACCCATGGCGGAGCAGTCGGCAGAAAACCGGTACGCTCGCGCTGCTGCGCCCGGCCCGCCCGGCCGCCATCCGTAACGCCACACTCTGGGCGGCCGCCGCCACCGCGCTCCTCAGCGCGTTGTTGCTCGGTGACGGACTCGGCCTGAACCTGCTGATCGTGGCAGTCCCCGCCGCACTCGCGGCCTCCTTCGCCGCGCAGGCAGCGGGCCGTCGGCTCCGGTCCTGGTCCGCAGTCTGGGCGGTCGGCGGCCTTGCTCTGCTCGCGGTCCCGGCGCTCAGGGACGCGGGCTGGCCGGTCTTCCTCGCCGTTGTGTCGGCCGTTGCGCTGGGCTCGCTGACGCTGCACGGCAGCCGCAGCTGGCTCGGCGTGTTCCTCGGTTCGGTGGGTCTCCTTTCTTCCGTGGCCGAGGGACTGAGGTGGGGGGCAGGTGGTGTTCGCGACCGAATGACCGGTTCCCGCGGCCGGTGGGGTGTCGTGTTCCGTTCCACTGCGGTGGCGATCGGCCTGCTCATCGTCTTCGGAACGCTCTTCGCCAGCGCGGATGCCGCGTTCGCCGATGTGCTCGGCAACCTGATCCCCGAGGTGTCGCTGGGCGATGCCCCGTGGCGGTTCTTCCTGTTCGTGGTTGGTCTGGTCGGCGCGCTCGCCGCCGCATACACCGCCGCCGCCCCGGTGCGCTGGGACGACATCACCGTGCGCGACGGGAAGCCCCGCGGGCGCCTGGAATGGGCGCTGCCGCTCATCGTGCTGAATCTGCTCTTCGCCGTCTTCATCGCCATCCAGCTCACCGTGCTGCTCGGCGGGTACGACAGGGTGATGGCCGAGACCGATCTCAGCTACTCCGCATACGCCCGCCAGGGCTTCTGGCAGCTGCTGTGGGCCACCCTGCTCACCCTCCTGGTCATCGCGCTCGCGCTGCGCTGGGCACCGCGCGGGCACTCGCGCGACCGCACGCTCGTACGGACCGTCCTCGGCGCGCTCTGCCTCCTCACTCTCGTGGTGGTCGCCTCGGCGCTGCGGCGCATGGACCTGTACGTCGATGCCTACGGCCTGACCCGGCTGCGCATATCCGTGGCTGCGGTGGAACTCTGGCTGGGGGTGGTGCTCGTCCTGATCATGGCGGCGGGCGTGTTCGGCGCCCGTATGCTGCCGCGCGCCGTGGCGGCGAGCGCTGCTGCCGCCGTGCTCACGTTCGGTCTGATCTCGCCCGACGGGCTGATCGCGGAACAGAACGTGCAGCGTTACCGCAGCCATCACACCATCGACATCGACTACCTCCGGGGACTCTCGGCCGACGCCGTACCGGCTCTCGACAGGCTTCCCGAACCGCTGCGGTCCTGTGCCCTCAACGAGATCCAGCACACGCTCCGTGCATCCGATGCGCCGTGGTACGCCACCAGTTGGGGTCAGGCGCGGGCACGCGACATTCTGGAGAAGCGGAGCGCGAATGCTCTTCTGACGGACTGCCGGGGGCAAGGGAGCGAAGGAGACAGCGGGCGCAACGGTGACGAGGGCGACGATGCGTACGACCCGTACTGACCCCCTACCCGCCCCACCCTGCATGGCGTCGCACGCACGGTGCAGGGGCCCGGTCCGAGTCGTACCGGGCGATCCGGGCAGGTGTGCAGGACGCACCCTCCGCGGTACGTCCGTCACCTGCGCCGACGGGCGCTTTCTCGCCGGCACACCTGCTGATCGGGCTCCTTTGGTGACACGCCTCATGCTGTGTTACGCGGCAGGACCTCCTGCGGAGACCTTGCCGCGCAGCGCGTCCACGTCGCTCTTGCGCACCCGGATCACCAGCACCGCAGTCAGCAGGCCGACGGCCACCACTGCCGTGAAGGCAGTCGAATTGCCCTGGGTGAGCACTTCGTGCCCCACCGTGCGGCAAGCTGTTCGTGCGACGTGGCGAACGTCGCCTCCTGCTCCGGTGTCGGCTGCGCCATGAACGACGGAATCTGCTTCTCCGCCTCATTGCGAATCGCTGTGCCGAAGACGGTGACCAGGATGCAGAGGCCCAGCGAACCACCCACCCGCTGGCTGGCATTGAGCAGTCCGGACGCCGCGCCAGCCTCGTGCTGGGCGACCCCGGAGACCGCGGTCAGGCCGACGGCTGCGCGACGTCATGCTCTCCCCGCCTGGAACCGCACTGCTTTCCGTGCTTCACGAGTGCGACTCGAGCGCCTCCGGACGCTTCCAGGCCGTGATCTTCCAAGGTGTGATCCAGTCGTCCACCGAGCTCTTTCGGAAGGTCGTGAGCCGAGGTGTGGAGCGGGGTGAAGTCCGTTCCGATGCGACGAGCGAGCCGACCCTGGACCTGATCCTCGCGATGATGATGTGCCGCAGCAAGGTGTGCGGCAGCGAATGGCCGGAAGCGTACATCGCCGAATCGATCGATCGGATCATGGTTCCGCTACTCCGGCCTTCCGGCAGCTGAACGCAACCGGCGGCAGCCGGACCGTGAGGTTCCGTCGGAGCGACGCCACGGGTCGCACGACGGTCCGGCGCCCCGGGGTGTTCGTGGCGTCTCTGTCGGCGTACGCTGACTGGCGCCATGCCGTACGAACCACCCACGCACACCGTCGAGCGCTCGCTGCGCGCTACCGCTGGTGCCAAGACCGTCGCCGGTGTCGACGAGGTCGGACGCGGAGCGTGGGCGGGACCGGTCACCGTGTGCGCGGCTGTCACCGGCCTCCGCAAGCCCCCCGCCGGACTCACCGACTCCAAGCTGATCAGCCCGAAGCGCCGTGCCGAGCTGGCACCGCTGCTCCAGGACTGGGTCACGGCCTACGGCCTCGGTGACGCCTCCCCGCAGGAGATCGACGAGCTCGGGATGACCGCGGCTCTGCGCCTCGCCGCCATACGCGCCCTCGAAGCGCTGCCCGTGCGCCCCGACGCAGTGATCCTCGACGGCAAACACGACTACCTGGGAAAACCCTGGACGGTCCGAACCGTCATCAAGGGCGACCAGTCCTGCATCGCGGTCGCGGCCGCCTCGGTGATCGCGAAGGTCCACAGGGACACGATGATGGCCGAACTGGGCGCGGAATCGGGGGAGTACGCCGCCTTCGCGTTCGATGCGAACGCCGGCTACCCGTCCCCCGTGCACAGGGCCGCTCTGGAGGCGCTGGGGCCCACGTCCCTGCACCGCCTCTCGTGGTCCTACCTCGACGCGCTGCCCAGGTGGCAGCACCTGAAGAAGATCCGCATCTCCGCCGAGGCGGCTGCACTGGAAAGCGGGGGCCAACTCGGCTTCGACTTCTGATCGCGCATTTGTGCCTACCCGCCGACGCCCTCTGCGCCGGCGTTTGATAGACAACCACCCATGCCTCTCATCCCCGAGGAGCCTCAGATTCACGAGAGCGCCCAGGGTCCCCGCGTCACTCCGGCCGCAGGCCGCACCGCGCCGACCCCCCGTCCCGTACCCGGCCCGCGTTCCGCGGCCACGCCGCGCCCCGGTCGTCCGGGTCCTGGCCCCGCGAGGCCCGCGCCCCCGGCGCAGCGCCCGCACCCCACCTCCGGTCAGCCTCAGGCGGCCCGGTCGGAGACTCGTTCCGCGCCGCAGTTCCAGCTGATCCCGGCCTCGGCCGGCAGTGCGCTCGACGCCGCCGACGAGGCCGTCGATCTGCTGCTCGACTCCGGACGCGCACCGGGCGACATCCTGGTGCTCACCACCGGTGAGCAGCACCCTTGGGCGGTGCACGAACTCTCCTTCGGAGAAGCCGCCTACTGGGCCCAGCACGATGCGAGCGACGACGTCTTCTTCGCCGGTGCCGTGGCCGCGGACCGGCTGAAGGCCCGCCCCGTGGTGATCGTCGCGGTCAACGGTGACGTCGATGACGCCACTGCCCGCGTGCTGCCTCTCGCGAGGGAGCGTGCCGGAGCCTTGCTGGTCGTCTGCGGTGACCCGCAGCGGATCAACGCCGTGCTCGGCGCCGGCGTCTGAGCCGAACGACGCGCACGGCCGTGGTGACCCGGCTGCCCGACGGGGCGGCCGGGCCCACGACCCGGGTCAGCGGGCCGCGGTACGTCGCAGTGCCTCCGCCGCACCGCCGCCGGTGCGCAGCGGGAACGGATCATGCTCGGCAATGGTGTCGGCGAGAGCCGCAGGCGTCGATATGGAGTTGGGCCGACGTCCGCCCCGGCCCTCGCCCAGCACCTGCCACCCGCCACGCGTCAGCGTGATGTACGCGCCGCACCGCAGGCCGTGCAGCGTGCAGGCATCCCGCAGACCCCACATCCACGCCCCGTCCTCCTCCGTCCACCGCTCGTCACCCTCGCGGCAGTAGAGCAGCACCGCGGTGCGGACGGGAGTGCGGCGACGCAGATCGTGCGGGATGACCCGGCGCAAATGCGCCAGCAGTGCGTTCCGGAACTCCCAGCCGTCCGCGGAGACGGAGCGACGGGCGAACGAGGCGCTGGCCGTGAGGCGTTCCTCATGGTCGAGTACGGCGACGACAGCGGTCTGCGGGGTCGGCCGGTGCCGGGTATGCAGACCGCTGACCACCTCGCGTGGGCTGCGCAGCAACGGTATGCCCGCGGCGGCCCACTCGGCTGGTTCGAGCATTCTGGCAAGGCGGTTGGCGGAGTCGGCGGACACCGAGGACGCCGACATCGAAGTGGCTGCGGACGGAGCGAATCCGAAGGTCACGATCCTCCCTTCGCATACGCGCCCACGGTGCGGGCAGGGTTGGGTGGGGCGCACCGCGGCACAGCCCTTACGGGCCGCGAAAGGCTGCGGGGAGCGAGCTCAATTCTTCCTGGCGTATCGGCGGGCGGCAACGAGCAATTGGCGCGGCTGATGGAAATCGGCCGGAATGACACGGATATCCCTGCCCAAACCGTGGACGGATGACGCCCCTGTCACGCCTGAACGGCGAGGACCAGCGGAAACACCCCCTCAGTACCGGCCTTGCGCATCAGCCGCTCTGCCCAGATCGCCTCGTCCTCCTTGCCCGGGAGCAGCAGTACCTCGGCGCGCTCGACGCCCCGGCCCGCGCGGCCCGCCTGTCTGGTAGCAGGCGATGAGTGAGGAGGGAGAACCGAGGTGCACGACGAAGCCGAGGCCGGGTTTGTCGAATCCCATGCCGAGCGCGGACGGGCAGATCGGCGAGCGTGGTCCGCAGCCGTCGGTAGTCGGGCCGGAAGTCGTGTCCCCCGTCGGAGATGTGATGCGCCTCGTCGACCACGAGCAGATTTGGAGCCCTGACCTGCGTAAATGCGGCGGTCGGGGGCGTTCAGGGCCGAGTGCTCGGCCCTGAACGCCCCCGATCCGTGCGTGGCAGACGCACCCTGCGTAAGTCTTTTGCCACGTTGGGTGGATTCGCTGATTGTCAGTGCTATCGGGTTGCATGGGGGCCATGGACAACCTGGAGCTGCGTACTGAAGCGGATGCCATCCTCGCTGAGCTGGTCGGTGCCCCGAGGGGTTCGGCGCAGCTGCGGGAGGACCAGTGGCAGGCAGTGGCGGCTCTTGTGGAGGAGCGCCGGCGGGCGCTGGTGGTGCAGCGCACCGGCTGGGGGAAGTCGGCGGTGTACTTCGTGGCCACCGCTCTACTGCGGCGTCGTGGCTCGGGTCCCACGGTGATCATCTCGCCGCTGCTGGCGCTGATGCGTAACCAGGTCGAGTCGGCGGCGCGGGCCGGTATCCACGCGCGCACCATCAACTCGGCCAATTCGGAAGAGTGGGAGGCGATCTACGGGGAGGTGGAGCGCGGCGAGACCGACGTTCTCCTGGTAAGCCCGGAACGTCTGAATTCTGTTGATTTTCGCGATCAAGTGCTGCCGAAGCTTGCGGCCACGACTGGTCTGCTGGTGGTCGACGAGGCGCACTGTATTTCCGACTGGGGCCACGACTTCCGGCCCGACTACCGGCGGCTGCGGGCGATGCTGGCCGAGCTGCCCGCAGGCGTGCCGGTGCTCGCCACGACGGCGACCGCCAACGCGCGCGTGACCGCGGACGTGGCCGAACAGATGGGCACCGGTGCCGGCGAGGCCCTGGTGCTCCGCGGCCCGCTGGAGAGGGAAAGCCTTCGGCTGGGTGTGGTGCAGCTGCCGGATGCCGCGCACCGCCTGGCCTGGCTTGCTGAGCATCTGGACGACCTGCAGGGCTCGGGGATCATCTACACCCTCACTGTCGCCGCGGCCGAGGAGGCCACCGCCTTTCTGCGGCAGCGCGGCTTCCGCGTGGCCTCGTACACGGGGAAGACGGAGAACGCCGACCGGCTGCAGGCCGAGGTCGACCTGCAGGAGAACCGAGTGAAGGCACTGGTCGCGACCTCGGCGCTGGGCATGGGCTACGACAAGCCGGACCTGGGGTTCGTGGTGCACATGGGTTCGCCCTCCTCGCCGATCGCCTACTACCAGCAGGTGGGGCGTGCAGGCCGCGGTGTGGCCCACGCCGATGTGCTGCTGCTGCCGGGCAAGGAGGACGAGGCCATCTGGCGCTACTTCGCCGACACCGCCTTCCCTCCCGAGGCGCAGGTTCGTCAGACACTCTCGGCCCTCGCCGGTGCGGGGCGGCCGCTGTCCGTGCCGGCCCTGGAGGCGGCGGTGGACCTTCGGCGCAGCCGGCTGGAGTCGATGTTGAAGGTGCTGGATGTCGACGGCGCGGTCAAGCGGGTGAAGGGCGGCTGGACGGCCACGGGAGCCGAGTGGGTGTACGAGGCTGAACGCTACGCGTGGGTTGCCAAGCAGCGGGCGGCCGAGCAGCAGGCCATGCGCGACTATGCGAGCACATCCCAGTGCCGGATGGAGTTTCTGCGCCAGCAGTTGGACGACGAAGGGGCTGCCACCTGTGGCCGCTGCGACAACTGCGCGGGCGCCTGGGCCGATCCCTCTGTCTCGATGGAGACGCTGACGGGGGCGACGAAGGAACTGGACCGCCCTGGGGTGGAGGTTGAGCCGCGCCGGATGTGGCCGACGGGGATGCCCGCACTGGGCATCGACCTCAAGGGGCGCATCCCGGCCAAGGAACAGTGCTCCACCGGGCGTGCCCTGGGCCGGCTCTCGGACATCGGCTGGGGCAACCGACTGCGCCCGCTGCTGGCGGAGAGCGCGCCCGATGGACGGGTCCCCGACGATGTCCTGCGGGCCGCGGTGGCGGTCCTCGCCGACTGGGCGCGCTCCCCGGGGGGCTGGGCGCCGAACGTCCCGGACGCCTCTGCCCGGCCGGTAGGAGTGGTCGCTGTACCGTCCTTGGCCCGGCCTCAACTGGTCGGCTCCCTCGCTGAAGGAATCGCGTCCATCGGCCGCCTCCCCTTCCTGGGGACGTTGACGCACACCGGGCCGAGCGGCGCGCACGCGGCACGCCGCAGCAACTCCGCCCAACGCCTCAGAACGCTGTCCGGCGCCTTCACCGTGCCTGCGGACCTGGCCGATGCCCTGGCCGGCTCTCCCGGCCCCATCCTGCTCGTGGACGACTACACCGACTCCGGCTGGACCCTCGCAGTCGCTGCCCGCCTGCTCCGCCAGGCAGGCAGCGAACAGATCCTGCCGCTGGTCCTTGCCGCAGCGGGCTGACGTCGCCTGTTCCGTTCATGCCACCAACTCGTTGCCATGAACGGTTGTGGGCCACGCCAGGGTCGGTCCTGTACCCGGCGTACTGTCCGACTCGTCCGCCGCTACCGGCTGTACCTCCGGAAGGGCCTCCGATCTGTGCCGGAGGCCCTTTCTGGTCTTTCATCAGCTTGTTGCTTCAGGCGATGCTCCGGTCCTGGTCGAGCCCGTGGCCTCAACAGGCCGGCGTCCCGCACCGGTGGCAGACGTCACGTCAGAGGACCGGGACGCTGTTCCAGGGGCGGACGGCCTCGATCGCTGCTGCGGCGCGGAACACCGTGGCGTCGTCGTAGGTGCGTCCGACGACCTGTACTCCCGTCGGTACTCCGGTCGAGGCGAAACCGGACGGCACGCTCAGCACCGGGCAGCGGCTGGCGATGTTGAACACCGTGGTCATTGCGGATTCCAGATAGAAGTCCAGCTCGACGCCGTTGATCACAACCTTGGTCGAGAGGTAGTCGTCGTCCGCCTTGAGCGCTGGGATGGCGCTCGTCGGGCACAGCAGGACGTCGTAGCGGTCGAGCAGGGCGCCGAGCGTTGTCTGCACCGCAGCCTCGGTCTCAAGGCCCTGGAGAAAGCTGCCGGGCTCGCGGACGGCCTCGGAGGCCCGCCGGGCGAAGTCGAGCGCGTACGTGGTGAGCTGGTCGCCGTGCTCGGCGGCGACCGACGCGATGTAGGGGCCGAAGATGGAGCCGAAGTGGATCATCGCTGCCCGCATCACGTCCGCCCGCATGATGGGGACCTCCACCTCCTCGACAATGGCTCCGGCCGCGCGCAGCGCCTCCGCGACCGCGCGGGTGTTGGCCTCGACCTCGGGTTCGACCGGCCAGTCCCCGAGGGTGACCGAAAGCGCCACCCGCAGGCCTTCGGCGCCCTCGAACCGCTCGGGGAGGACGAGCTTCGGCCGCAGCGAGACCGCGTCCAACGGGTGGGGCCCCGCGATGACGTTCTCCAGCAGGGCGCAGTCTCCGACGGTGCGCGCCATCGGACCGTCGTGGCAGTACGTGTCGAGGTTGAACGGCGTCATCGCCGGCACGCGCCCGTACGGCGGCTTGAAGCCGACCGTGCCCGTGTACGAAGCCGGGATGCGGATCGAGCCGCCGATGTCGGAACCGGTCGCGAGCGTTGCCTCACCTGCCGCGAGCGCGGCGCCTGCGCCGCCCGAGGAGCCGCCCGGAGTGAACTCCAGGTTCCATGGGTTGCGGGTGACGCCCCACAGCCGTGACTGCGTGTACCCCGCGCAACTGAACTCCGGGGTCGTGGTCCGGGCGTGCACGATGCCGCCGGCAGCCTGGACCCGCTCGATCACCGGGTGCGTCTGCTCGGCGATCTCGTCCTGGTACGCCAGGGAGCCGTCCGTGATGCGGCGGCCCGCGATGGGCTGCTCCTCCTTCGTGGCGACGGCGAGACCCTCCAGCGCGCGGGGTGCCTCGCCCTTGCCCCCGTACCGAGCTTCGGCCTCGCGGGCGGCGTCGAGCGCCTCCTCGAAGGTCCGCTCGGCAAGAGCGTTGACCTTCGGCTCGACGGTTTCGGCGCGCGCGATGACCGCGGTCATCAGCTCGACCGGTGACAGCGAGCGGTCACGGAAACGGCGCAGGGCCTCGGTGGCCGGCAGATAGGCGATGTCGGTGAGGTCGGTCATGTGAGGGTCCTTTGCGATGAATCAGATGAGTCGGGTGGGCGCGCGATGGCCTTCGGATATGGAGGAAGCCGATGCCCTCGTCGCGCCCGATGCCGGCGAGCGCGTTGGCGAATCCACGGGTGGAGCCGCGCTCCGAGGGTGCGTCGGCCGGGAGGCGGAGTGCACGAGCGCTCACCCCACGCAGGTCCGCAGAACTCGGGCTGTGTGGATCTCCTCGACCGGGCGGTGAACGTGTCCCGGCCGAGGACCACCGGGTCGGCGAGGTGGCTCGGCCGCAGGGTGCCGGCGTCTTCCGTGCCGTTGGCGTGGGCCGGACCCGCCGTGTAGGACGCGACCGCGGTGGCGAGGCCGAGCCGCTGTTCGGGCAGGAAGACCCGGCCGTCGGCCCGATCGGCCCCCGTACCTCGTCATGCCCGACGGCCGAGATCCGTTCCTCGGTGACGGTGAGGCTGCCCGCCCGGGTGCGGGCGGGGTCCCCGATGTGCACGGGGCCTTGGGTGAAGACCCGATCGGCCTTGGCCAAAGGAGGTGCTCCTGATGGGTCAGCGGTGCGTGAGCGGGCCGCTGAAGGGAACGATGGGTCGGCGGTCCGTGCCTTGCGCCGACAGGGCACTGGTCAGCCGGCGCTGATCGGTTCGCTGTCAGCGGCGGCGTCGCGGGTACGGATGAAATAGGGCGACCGGCGGTGCCAGCGGGCCCACGCGGCGGCCAGCAGGCCGGATCCGATCATCAGCACCGGGACGAGCAGTGCGAACCAGCCGTTGTCGGCGGAGACTTCGAAGTGATCGGTGGAGCGATAGAAGGTCCAGGCGAGGTAGCCGCCGGTGGCGAGCAGCGCGAGCGCGCCCAGCACCGGTGCGACGACCGCGCGCTGGGCCTCCAGTGGTGAGGTGCGCAGCAGGTGGCGGAAGCGCACCGCGGCGGCCACGGCGGTGAGGGCGTAGTAGAGGGCGACGACGATGCCGATCGCGTTGACGGCGGCGAAGATCAAGTCATTGACGGTGGGGATGACCAGCGCCATCGCGGCGAGGGCCAGGGCGATCGCGGTGATCAGCAGGGTGCCGACGGCGGGGGTCCCGTGCTTGGGGTGGAGGCGCGTCCAGACGGAGCCGAGGACGCCGTCGCGGCCCATCGCGTACATCCCGCGGGCGGTGGGGATGACTGCGGCCTGCAGCGACGCTACCGCGGAAAACATGAGGGCGATGAGCGGCAGTGCGGCCAGCGGCTGCTCGGCGAGCTTCATGCCGAAGTAGGCGAGCCCTTGCGCGCCGTTGTCGGCCAGTTCGTCCAGCGGCAGGACCCGCTGGAAGGCGGTGCCGGCCAGCAGGAAGAGGAGCAGCATGACGGTCAGGGCGATGAACCCGCCGCGGGAGGCGTCCCGCGGGTCACTGACCTCTTCGCCGACGCTGAAGACCGACTCGAAGCCCCAGTAGCAGAAGACCGCGAGCACCATGCCCTGGGCGAGGGCTTCGGCTGAGGGGATGTCGAAGGGGTTGTACCACTGGAGTGAGAACGGCTGGTCCCCGGCGAACAGGCCGTAGACGCAGAAGGCGAGCAGCACGCCGTACTCGAAGATCAGCAGGTACTTCTGGAGACGGGCCGCGAGGTCGAGCCCGCGGACGGCTACCAGCGCGGCGGCGACCAGGACGGCCATGCCGAGGAGCGTGGACTGGAGGGTGGAGTCCGGATCGAGGGAGAGGCCGGCGACGCTGTGGACGGTGGCCTGTCCGAGGAGCTGGATGATCGCCGAGCCGGTCACCGTGGTGGTGTAGGCCATGAACACGATGGTGCCGACGACGTTGACCCATCCGGTCAGGAAGCCCAGCCAGGGGCTGAAGATGCTGCCGACCCACTTGTAGCTGCTGCCGGCGTTGGGTTCGACACGGTTGAGCCGCCCGTATCCGCCGGCTATGCCGAGCACGGGCAGGAAGGCCAACAGCATGATCGCCGGTAGGTGCAGGCCGACGATGCTCGCCATCAGACCGAGTCCGATGCCGATACTGCTGGTGGCCGCAGTGCTCGACGCGGCGAGAACGATGCTGTCGACGACGCCTATGGACTTCCGCATCGCGGCCTGGGGGGCCTGGGCGCTTCCTCTTGGCGTGGTGCTTGCATTCTTCACGGGTATCACCAACGATCGCCGCCTTCTCGGGGGAGGGTGGCCGGAGAGCTCGGATGGCAGGCCATGAAACCGTTGACCCCTTCACACGTCAATCGCGTTGTCATAAGCCTCGGGTCATGACTGAACGTGTGGTTCCGGAGCCGCAGCGAGGTGCAGAAGGCCGACGAAGCAGGGCACAGTGCTGTCCGAACGGGGCACCAGCTCCACCCTCGTTCCAGCTGGACGACCAGCGCTCTGCGCTTGTCCGCGAGAGCGCCTCGATGGCCCGCCACTGGTCGTCGCGCAGCCGGGCAGTGCTGGTGGTGTCCCCGACGAGTCGGGCCAATACGGAATCGGTGGAAGCCCTGGCCTCTGCGCGGTGTGCGTTGGTCGTGCCCCCATGCAACCCGATGGCTACGACAAACGGCGAACGACCCCGCGTCCCTGTGGACAACTTATCCACAGGGGGTCGCGGACTTCTGCTGCCTGCGGGACGGTCATGCAATGAACAAGCACAACGAATCCACCGGACCGGCCGACGAGCAGCGGATCACTCTGCGCGGGCCCGCCGAACTCGCCGATGCCCTGCCGTATCTCATGGGCTTCTATCCGAACGACAGCGTGGTCATGGTCGCTCTGCACGGCGGCCGGGGCCGCTTCGGCGGGCGGCTCAGGCTCGGAATTCCGCAGTCGCCGCAGGAATGGCCGCACGTCGCCGAGCAGCTCGCCGAGTGCCTGGTCAAGGGGAGCGAGCGACGCGGTGAGCACCCTGATGCGATCGTCGTATTCCTCTGCCAGGATCCTGCCGACGGGGAGACCCCGGGCCAGACGATGGAGCGGCTGCGGCCGCTGGCCCAGCGTCTGCGCACGGCCTGCGGGGCTCTCGATGTACCCGTCCTCGAAGCGCTCTGCATCTCCGGCGGACGCTACTGGTCCTACTGCTGTCCGGACGGGCGCTGTTGCCCGAGTGAGGGCAACGGCTTGTCCCTGCCGGGCACTTCGGTGATGGCGGCCGCCGCCGCTTACGCGGGTATTCAGGTCCGGGGATCTCTGAGGGAGATGGAAGCCAGACTGGCGCCTCTGGAGACCCCGGCCGCGGCAGAGCAACCGAGGGCCCTCGACTCGGCCGGGGCTGCACTGGTGCCGAGGATCCTCGACGAGGAGGGACGCAAGGAAGTGGCTCGCGAGACCCTCGGGCTCGCGCGCGTCCTGATGAAACGCCTCCGGGAGGCGCCGGCGACCGCGCCCTCTGCGGCCGACGGCCAGGACGACTCGCTGATCAGCAATGACGAGGCCGCCGCGGTGATCCTCGGCCTCCAGGACCGGGAGACCCGGGACAAGGCCGCGGAGTGGATGGAGGGGCCCGAAGCCCAATCCGCCCTGCGCCTGTGGCAGGCGCTTTCACGCCGTTGCGTCGGACCGTACGAGGAGCACGCTGCTGCGCCGCTCACCCTGGCAGGCTGGGTCTCCTGGTCGACAGGCGACGAGCCGGGCGCCCGGGTCGCACTGGGGCTGGCCCTCCGGGTGGACCCCGACTACACCTTCGCGCAACTGCTCCATCAGGCGTGCAACGAAGGACTCGATCCGGAGGCTCTGCGCCGCTGCCTGCGCGGGGAGAGCAGCGAGCAGAAGGAGCGCGGTCATCATCGTGCCGAGCGAGTCGTCCGGCCTCGCACGGTACGCCCGTCGGCGGTGAGGCGGAACAAGACGCAGCCCGGCCAGGCCCGGCCAAGGGCGGTCGCCCGACGCCGTGACCGTGAGCCGCGGGCCCACGGTCACGGCGGGGCACGGGGCGGCCGATGACCATGGATCCCGATCGCCCGGTGTCGGGCAGGGGAGCGGGGGCGCGGCGCAGAGCATCGAGTTGAGCGGGCGCAGGCAGCGAGACCGACAAGAGCGACGAGGGAGAGCCGCCGGTGCGCAGCTTCTGCGCACCGGAACACAATGGCCTCCGGGGTGCTGCCGTGGCGTGCCCGGAGAACGACCCTCATCGCGCGGGCGGCGAGCCGACCAGTTTCCGGGGCCGGGCTGGATGAAGATCATGACGAAGGGAGTGTTTATCGTCAGGCAGACGACTATGATCACGGCATGCCGCCCTACGACCCGTCGACCTTTCCGCCGTTCGCTGTCACCGTCGACCTGGTTGTGCTCACCGTGCGCCGTCATGCGCTCTGTGCGCTGGTGGTTCGCCGCGGCGAGTCCCCGTTCCAGGGCAGGTGGGCACTTCCCGGTGGCTTCGTCAGAGCCGATGAGGACCTCGGAGCTGCTGCGGCGCGTGAGCTCGTCGAGGAGACCGGACTGTGCGCGCAGGACCCGGTGGCCCCGGCAGTCGGCAACGGTGCCCATCTCGAACAGCTCGCCACCTACGGCGACCCCAGGCGCGACCCCCGGATGCGGGTCGTCAGCGTGGCTCACCTCGCACTCGCCCCCGACCTGCCCGCTCCCCGCGCGGGCGGCGACGCGAACAGTGCACGATGGGCACCCGTCGAGGATCTGCTCGGGCCGGAGGGCGGTTTCAGTCGCGAGGGTGAACAGCACGCCCCGCTCGCCTTCGATCATGCGCAGATCCTCGCCGACGGCGTCGAGCGGGCCCGTTCCAAGATCGAGTACTCCTCGCTGGCCACCGCTTTCTGTCCTCCTGCGTTCACGGTCGGAGAACTGCGTCGGGTGTACGAAGCGGTCTGGGGGGTGGTTCTGGACCCACGGAACTTCCATCGCAAGGTGACGGGCACCCCCGGCTTTCTGGTGCCTGCCGGCGGAACGACCACCCGCCAGGGCGGGCGCCCCGCCCAGCTGTTCCGGGCCGGTGCGGCCACCGTGCTCAACCCGCCGATGCTGAGGCCCGAGGTCTGACCTGGCGGAACGCCCGCAGGACTGATGGTGCACTAAAAGTCCGATATGTCGGGTTATCGTGCTGCGGTATTCGCCCTGCCGCCGAGCGGTCTCACCTCCCGCGAGAGAAGCGATGCTTCAGGCCATCGGACTCACCAGCGCTCCCCACCGCGGCCGTCCGCCCGCCGTGGACGACCTCACCTTCGAAGCCGGACCCGGCCGCGTCACGGCACTCCTCGGCGCCCCCGGTTCCGGCAAGACCACAGCCCTCCGTCTGATGCTCGAAATCGATGCGGGTCGCGGTGTCACCTACTTCCGTGGCAGGCCGCTGCACCGCATCCCGCATCCCGCCCGTGAAGTGGGAGTGCTCCTCGGGGACGTGCCCGGTCATCCCGTCCGCACCGTCCGTGGCCAGCTCCGCATGCTCAGTGCCGCAGCAGGGGTACCCGCCTCCCGGGCCGACGAACTGCTCGACACCGTCGGCCTCGCCGGGCTCGGCGACCAGCGCATCGGAGCGCTCTCGCTCGGCATGGACCGCAGGCTGGGCCTCGCGTCGGCGCTGCTCGGAGACCCCCATGCGCTGATCCTCGACGATCCCGGAGAGGGTCTCTCGCCACGCGAGAAGGCTTGGTTGCACGGGTTCCTGCGTGCCCATGCCGCGCAGGGAGGAACGGTCCTCTACACCACCTGTGACCCCAAGGAAGCGGCGCGGGCGGCCGACCATGTGGTCACCGTCGACGCCGGACGGCTGGTCTCCGACCAGAACGTCATCGACTTCTCGCGTACCCGTCTGCGCCCCCGCGTCGTAGTCCGGACTCCGCACGCCGCACGGCTCGCCGCAGTCGTGAGCCGTGAGGCGCGCGCGGGCCGGCGTTCCGTTGAGGTGGTCACCGAAACGGGCAGCCGCCTCTCGGTGTACGGCAGCACGTGTGCGGAGATCGGCGACACGGCATTCCGTCACGGTGTTCCCGTTCACCAACTCGCCGACGAGATCGCCGACAGCGGCCCCGCGACGGCCATCGCGTCCGAAGCGGAGGCCGCATCGCCGGGGCGGGCGACACCCGCGTCGGGCCCGGAGGTGGCGCCGGCGCAACCGGAGCCGACTGCCTCCGAGTCGGAAGCTGTGCCGCCAACGGCATCGCCCGTCCCGGGTCCGGAACGCGCGCCGTCGATCCGCCGGCGGCCGGCTCGTGGTCCGCACCGGCCGCTCCGCTACGAGCTGCGCCGTCTCTTCGGGGTCAGGACAACGACGTTGATCATGGCGGCCGTTCTGGTCGTCTCGGTCGGACTCTCCGTTTTTCTCGCCCGCACCGGCCATGCCCCGCTGCCGAACCTGCTCGCAGCTTGGCCCACGGCACTGCCCCTGCCGCCTGCTGCTGCCGGTGCCGGACTGCTCGGCGCGCTCTCCTTCGGCGACGAGTTCCGCTACCCCGCGCCTGCGGTGGGCCGCGGCACCGTCCCCCGCCGCCTCGGTCTGCTCCTGGCCAAGCTGGCGGTCTCCGCGGGTGTCGCGCTGCTCCTCGCTCTGATCGTTGTGGCGGCCTCCGCCGAGGCACTCCGTCTCGTGTACGGAGGCGACGTGGTCAGCGTTCCGCCGAATACGGCTTTTCTCGCAGCGAGTTGGGTGGGCCTGAACGTGGGCTGCGCGTGGGCGGGTCTGCTGGCCGCCGGAATCTTCCGAGTGGCCGCCGCCGGGGTCGCCGCAGTGCTCGCTGTGCCCGCTCTCGTCGTTCCGCTTGTCCGAAGAGTGCTGTCGGGGCCGGCCGGCCACTCGGTACTCGAGCTTCCCGGCAGGCTCCACGAACTGGCTTGGCTGCAGTGGCCGGACGGGATGGACTCCTGGGTGATGGCGGGGGTGCGCGTGGTCGTGCACCCCGTGGGGGCTGCGCTGGCGCTGTTGCTCTCGGTCCTCATCTGCGCGTATGTGTTCACCAGCCTTCGCGGCAGGGTCCGTTGGTGATCACGGAGCGCGGCTGCCCCGTCACGAGGTCTGCAATTCCCGTAAGGGTGCCCGTTTTATGCAGATAAGGCGTCAATTGGGAGGTGGGCGCCGATCACCCTTTCGTGTGCTTTTCACCAAAGACCTCAAGGGGCGGGCGAGCCGCGCCGACAAAGGATGCGTGAGTACCCTTGCGCACACCATGATGACCGCCGCCCGCTCCGTCGATTCCGGCCTCGCCGGCTCGGGTGAACTCGACCGCTACCCCTATACGGAGGCGCCGGCCGGCGAGCGCGCCGCCATCCGTTCGTGGGACGGCACCGATGCAGAGCTGGGGCGAGCGGGCCGGCGGGGTTCGGCCAGCCGCGGCCGTGGCCTCCACGGACAGCTCGTTCAGCAGCTCGGTCAGATGATCGTCTCCGGTGATCTGGGTGCCGACCGCCCGCTCGTGCCGGAGGAGATCGGCCAGCGTTTCGAGGTCTCCCGCACCGTTGTACGTGAGTCTCTGCGTGTTCTTGAGGCCAAGGGCCTGGTCAGTGCCCGGCCCAATGTGGGTACCCGGGTCCGTCCGGTCAGCGACTGGAATCTGCTGGATCCCGACATCATCGAATGGCGAGCCTTCGGTCCGCAGCGCGACGACCAGCGTCGTGAGCTGGGTGAGCTCCGCTGGACGATCGAGCCGCTCGCCGCTCGCCTCGCCGCCGGTCACGGCCGGGAGGACCTTCAGCAGCGGCTCGGCGACATGATCGAGATCATGGGGCACGCGCTCGCGCAGGGCGACGTGATCACTTACTCGCGGGCCGACGCCGAATTTCATTCCCTGCTGATCCAGGCCGCCGGCAACCGCATGCTCGAACATCTCTCCGGCATCGTCTCCGCCGCCCTCCAGGTCTCGGGTGGTCCGGTCACCGGCTGTGACCGCCCCGGCGAGGCGTCCCTCGGCCACCACGTCCGGATCGTCGACGCCCTCGCGACCGGCGACGCGGCGGGTGCCGAGGCGGCCATGCGTCAATTGCTCGTCGTCCACCCCGAGGTGGAGCGGGTGGTGCCGGCGCCGCGCGAGCACTGACCGCGGTACGGCCAGGGTGTACGAACCATGTGTCGCCGGACCGTCGCGGTCCGGCGGCTCAATTGTTGAAAGATGTCGCTCTTGGTCGCGTTCGCCGTAAATGGGGTGTGACTCGGGCCACGCGGATTGGGCGTAACACTCTTTGAGGCGGTGCGATGACTTAAGAGGTGACCGCCGCGGAAGGAATACAGCAGCCATTGAGGGCGCTGTGCAGTTCTGAGGCCAAACCCGCGCCGTCGGTACATTCCCAGCCCGACGGTCGTCGGTTCCAGCCCTCTCCTGGGCCGGGCCGGAAGCCGTTTTCCATCGTTCCGAGAGGTTGTTCGTGTCGGCCAGCACATCCCGTACGCTCCCGCCGGAGATCGCCGAGTCCGAGTCTGTGATGGCGCTCATCGAGCGGGGAAAGGCTGATGGGCAGATCGCCGGCGATGACGTGCGTCGGGCCTTCGAGGCTGACCAGATTCCGCCAACCCAGTGGAAGAATGTTCTGCGCAGCCTCAACCAGATCCTCGAGGAAGAGGGTGTGACGCTGATGGTCAGTGCCGCGGAGTCGCCGAAGCGCGCCCGCAAGAGCGTCGCAGCGAAGAGCCCGGTCAAGCGCACCGCCACCAAGACTGTCGCGGCCAAGACGACAGTGACGAGGACCGTCGCGGCCACCGCCGCCACGTCGGCCGAGACCGTGGACGTGGTGGCCGACGACGCTGCCGCGGCCAGCCCTGCGAAGAAGGCGGCAGCCAAGAAGGCAGCTGCCAAGAAGACCGCCGTGAAGAAGACGGTGGCCAAGAAGACTGCAACGAAGAAGGCCGGTAAGAAGGACGCCGACGAGCTTCTCGACGGGGACGAGGCTGTCGAGGAAGTACAGGTCGGCAAGGGCGACGAGGAGGAGGGCGAGGGCGAGAACAAGGGATTCGTCCTCTCCGACGACGACGAGGACGACGCGCCCGCGCAGCAGGTCGCCGTCGCAGGCGCCACGGCCGACCCGGTCAAGGACTACCTGAAGCAGATCGGCAAGGTTCCGCTCCTCAACGCCGAGCAGGAGGTCGAGCTCGCCAAGCGCATCGAAGCGGGCCTGTTCGCCGAGGACAAGCTGGCGAACTCCGACAAGCTCGCGCCGAAGCTCAAGCGCGAGCTGGAGATCATCGCCGAGGACGGGCGCCGCGCCAAGAACCACCTGCTGGAGGCCAACCTCCGCCTCGTGGTCTCGCTGGCCAAGCGTTACACCGGCCGCGGCATGCTCTTCCTGGACCTGATCCAGGAAGGCAACCTCGGTCTGATCCGCGCGGTCGAGAAGTTCGACTACACCAAGGGCTACAAGTTCTCCACGTACGCCACCTGGTGGATCCGTCAGGCGATCACCCGCGCCATGGCCGACCAGGCCCGCACCATCCGTATCCCGGTGCACATGGTCGAGGTCATCAACAAGCTTGCGCGTGTGCAGCGTCAGATGCTCCAGGACCTGGGCCGTGAGCCCACCCCGGAGGAGCTGGCCAAGGAGCTCGACATGACCCCCGAGAAGGTCATCGAGGTCCAGAAGTACGGTCGTGAGCCGATCTCCCTCCATACGCCGCTGGGTGAGGACGGGGACAGTGAGTTCGGTGACCTGATCGAGGACTCCGAGGCGGTCGTCCCGGCCGACGCGGTCAGCTTCACGCTCCTCCAGGAGCAGCTGCACTCGGTGCTCGACACCCTCTCCGAGCGCGAGGCCGGCGTGGTCTCGATGCGCTTCGGCCTCACCGACGGTCAGCCGAAGACCCTCGACGAGATCGGCAAGGTCTACGGCGTGACGCGTGAGCGCATCCGTCAGATCGAGTCGAAGACCATGTCGAAGCTGCGTCACCCGTCGCGTTCGCAGGTGCTGCGCGACTACCTCGACTGAGTCGCGGGAGTAGGCCGACCGAGGGCCCGGTTCCGAGGAACCGGGCCCTCGGCGCATGTGCGGGTGCGGTTGCCGACATGGTGGATGACTCTGAGTGGGCATGATCCACCGCAGAGTCAGGAGTGCGCATGTCCCGTACCGTCGTCCGCGCCATGACCGGGCCACTCGCCCTGGTTGCCGCGGCAGCTGTGATACCTCTCGGGTCCCCGGTTCCGGCGGCTGCCGACAGCATCGTCATCGGTGGGCAGCCGGCACATGTCAAGGACAGCCCGTGGGTCGTGGCGCTGTCCAGCCGTGACCGGTTCGGAGGTACCCGTGCGGGCCAGTTCTGCGGTGCCGTGCTGGTAGCGCCGACGAAGGTGCTGACCGCCGCCCACTGTCTGAGCCGGCAGGCGCTCGGCACTGATGTGGGTCAGGTGCGCGACCTGCGGCTCATTGCCGGGCGGGATGAGCTGACCGGCTCCGGCGGCCGGGAGGTCGCGGTCAAGGAGACATGGATCAACCCGGGGTACGACCGCACCACCAACTCCGGCGATCTGGCGGTGCTCACGCTGGCCGACGCGCTCCCCGGGGAGAGCGTGATCCCGATGGCCACAGCCGGTGACCGGGCCGATGAGCCGGGTAGCGCAGCCCTTGTCTACGGCTGGGGGGACGTTTCCGGGAACGGCGACTACGTGACGTCGCTCCGCTCCGCCCAGGTGAGGGTTCTGCCGGACAGCACGTGCCGACGGGCCTACCCGGGCAGCAGAGGCGCCGCGTACGAGGCCTCGACGATGCTCTGCGCGGGCGAACTGCAGGGTGGGCACGATGCATGCCAGGGGGACAGCGGAGGGCCGCTGGTGGCCGGTGGGCGGCTCATCGGCCTGGTGTCCTGGGGGAATGGCTGTGGGGTCGTGGGCAGCCCCGGCGTCTACACGAGGATCTCCGCAGCGGCGGGCTGGATGGCAGCCAGTAGCTGACCGGCGTCGCTCCGTAGGTTACGAGAACGGGCGGTTCCCCCCTCGGTGGGGGAGCCGCCCGTCGGCCGGTACGGAGCCGGACCCTGGCTCGTCGTGGATGCGAGGTGTCAGTGTTGTTCCTCTTCGACGGCATTGGCCTGCACGGCCGTCAGTCGGTCCGTCTCATCCTGTATCTCCGCGGCGATCTTCTTGAGTTCCGGCTCGAACTTGCGACCGTGGTGGGCGCAGAAGAGCAGTTCACCGCCGCTGATCAGGACGACGCGCAGATATGCCTGGGCGCCGCAACGGTCACAGCGGTCTGCTGCGGTCAGCGGGCTCGCGGGGGTCAGAACAGTAGTCACGTCGCCTCTTCTCTAGCTCGACGAGCTGTCGTACCAGGGTCAACATCCAACCAGGCCGAAAACGTTCCCGCTCGTGGCTTTTCTTCGAAACTTCTTCTCAAGATGGCTGTCTGTTGCCGGTTCGCGGCGAATGTGCCGTATTGCGTAGCGCTACGGTTTCGCGTTGCTTGTATGGGTCGGTCGGTCCGTCCGGCCGGCTTGCCGGTTTGTTCATGAGGACGTGCCCGGAGCCTAAATGGTTCATGCCTCGAAGGGAACGTGATGTGCGCGTCACTCCCACGAGGGATCGAACGCGTATGCGAGGCTGGTCTAGTGTGAGCATTCCCCGAGGGCGGCGGTACAACCGCTCTACCAGGCCTCGGTACGCTCTCAGCGGCAACCGAAGCCGAGCCCATTACCCACCTGGACCCCAAATGAAATTCAGCGAGGAGCGAACCGCGTGACCGCCGATACGTCCGTGCCGTCCACTGCGCTGCTGACCGGAGCAGACCGAGACGGCTCCAACTACACCGCGCGGCACCTTCTCGTACTTGAGGGGCTTGAGGCGGTTCGCAAGCGCCCCGGGATGTACATCGGGTCGACCGACAGCCGTGGCCTCATGCACTGCCTCTGGGAGATCATCGACAACTCCGTCGACGAGGCCCTCGGCGGTTACTGCGACCACATCGAGGTCATCCTCCACGAGGACAACTCCGTCGAGGTCCGGGACAACGGCCGGGGCATCCCCGTCGACGTGGAGCCCAAGACCGGACTGTCCGGGGTCGAAGTCGTCATGACCAAGCTGCACGCCGGCGGCAAGTTCGGCGGCGGCTCGTACGCCGCGTCCGGTGGTCTGCACGGTGTGGGAGCCTCCGTGGTCAACGCGCTCTCGGCCCGCCTCGACGTCGAGGTCGACCGCAACAGCGCGACCCACTCGATCAGCTTCCGGCGCGGGGTGCCGGGCATCTTCACCGAGCAGGGGCCGGACAGCCCGTTCGACCCAGGCAACGGCCTCCGCAAGGGGAAGCGAGTCCCGAAGACGCGCACCGGCACCAGGGTGCGCTACTGGGCCGACCGGCAGATCTTCCTCAAGGACGCCAAACTCAGTCTGGAGACGCTCCACCAGCGGGCCCGGCAGACGGCATTCCTCGTCCCCGGACTCACCATCGTCGTGCGCGACGAACGCGGTCTCGACGGCGAGGGCAAGACCGAGGAGACGTTCCGCTTCGACGGCGGAATCAGTGAATTCTGCGACTACCTCGCCCAGGACAAGGCCGTCTGCGATGTGCTGCGGTTGACCGGGCACGGCACCTTCAAGGAGACCGTGCCGGTCCTGGACGAGCGCGGGCACATGACGGCGACCGAGGTCACGCGTGAGCTGGCCGTCGACATCGCCATGCGCTGGGGCACGGGATACGACACCAATCTCAAGTCCTTCGTCAACATCATTGCCACCCCCAAGGGCGGCACACACGTGACCGGGTTCGAACGCTCCGTGACCAAGACGGTCAACGAGGTGCTCCGCTCCGCGAAGCTCCTGCGGGTCGCCGAGGACGACATCGTCAAGGACGACGCCCTGGAGGGCCTCACCGCAGTCGTCACCGTGCGGCTGGCGGAGCCGCAGTTCGAGGGCCAGACCAAGGAGGTCCTCGGCACCTCGGCGGCCAACCGGATCGTCGCCAATGTCGTCGCCAAGGAGCTCAAGGCATTCCTGACCTCCACCAAGCGTGATGCCAAGGCGCAGGCCAGGGCGGTCCTGGACAAGGCGGTCGCGGCCGCGCGCACGCGCATCGCGGCCCGGCAGCACAAGGACGCGCAGCGTCGCAAGACGGCGCTGGAGTCCTCCTCGCTGCCCGCCAAGCTCGCGGACTGCCGCAGCGACGACGTGGACCGCAGCGAGCTCTTCATCGTGGAAGGGGACTCCGCGCTCGGCACGGCCAAGCTCGCCCGGAACAGTGAGTTCCAAGCGCTGCTGCCGATCCGGGGCAAGATCCTCAATGTCCAGAAGGCGTCCGTCTCGGACATGCTGAAGAACGCCGAGTGCGGCGCGATCATCCAGGTCATAGGGGCCGGGTCCGGACGGACCTTCGACATCGACGCCGCCCGCTACGGCAAGATCGTCCTCCTGGTGGACGCCGATGTCGACGGCGCGCACATCCGCATCCTGCTGCTCACGCTCTTCCAGCGGTACATGCGGCCCATGGTCGAGGCGGGACGCGTCTTCGCCGCCGTGCCCCCGCTCCACCGGATCGAGTTGGTCCAGCCGAAGAAGGGCCAGGACAAGTACATCTACACGTACTCCGACGGCGAGCTGCGCCAGACACTGCTGGAGCTGCGGCGCAAGAACGTCCGGTACAAGGACTCGATCCAGCGGTACAAGGGGCTGGGTGAGATGGACGCCGACCAGCTGGCCGAGACCACGATGGACCCGCGCCACCGCACGCTGCGGCGGATCAACATCGGCGACCTCGAATCCTCCGAGCAGGTCTTCGATCTGCTGATGGGCAACGAGGTCGCGCCCCGCAAGGAATTCATCACCAGCTCGGCGGCCACACTGGACCGCTCGCGCATCGACGCGTGACCGGCAGACGCCGTCTCCACCCGCGGGTGGAGACGGCGTCTCCACCCGCGATCAATCCCTGAGCCGATCCTCTGACGCGTAAATAGCAGCAGGTCAGGGTGGGTGTGGGCATGGCTGAGTGCCCGGTGGCTGTTGGTGGCTGCCGGGTGCCTGGTTCGGGGAG